>NZ_JBBKBG010000016.1:0-54377 GCF_037892545.1 Pseudogracilibacillus sp. ICA-222130 | reverse complement strand
AGATTATATTTAGTTTTAAATAGTGTCATCGTTTATTGTATGTAACTTTAAATGTATTTCTTAAATTAAATATACCTTGATAATTCCCTATATAAATTAAAGCATGTGCTAACCAAAACAGAGGTTGTCTAATTCCATTATGAGTTAATCCATAAAAGTGCAATCCAATCAATATTATAATTGGAATAAACGATATTTTATTTAATAATATTAAAAATAATAATAGTAATAATAATGTAGCTATAATTCCATAATTAAAATAAAAGGACAACACTGTTGAATGTATTTCTACTGGGCTATCAAACCTTTCCTTGGTTAAACCTTCTCCTGCTCCGAAAAATGTCAATTCAAAATAATCAAGTACTCTGTTATAGTGTCTTTCTTCCATAACTGATATATTTTTTTCTTCTTTTTGATTTATTCTGTTCAGAAAGTTTTCTATTAAAGCTGAATCCTTAATAAATCCATAATTACTTAATAAACTTATTATCACTATAAAAAAACAAAACATAGTAATCAGTTTTCCTTTTAATTTAAGTTTTGCAAAATAAATATACACAATCGTTACAAAAACAATAAAAAGCATCGATATTATTGTTGAAGTTGAATTTGATAAAAAAGCTAAATAAATCGAAGCTAACGTTATTAATAGAAAATGAGAAAATCTTTTGTTTAATATAAAGTATAGTAAAATAACAATAACTAGACACAATAATGAGTAATACCCTAATTGATTAGGGTTATTAAACAACAAAGTTTGTCTCGTTAAACCTTTATTAATTAAAAAGGGAGATAACAATATTTGGATTACTATACTTATAACAATAGATTTATAAATTACCTCTAATAAGATTTTTCCATCAGTAAAATAAATATTAATAATCATAATTAAGAAGCTAAAGTTTAATAAATAATAAAAAGAACTAATTATAAATTCAGTACTTGAATAAATAAATCCCCAAAAGAAATTAATAAAAAAGATTAAAAATAGCAAAGCTAATACTGTTTTTAAAATAAGATCATTTCTTATTTCATATTTAAAAACAAACATTATAAATGATCCAAACATTAATATGTCTGATATTTGTGGATATCCACTATCAAATATATATATAGGATAAAATACAAGAGATACTGCAATAGTCATATATATAATTTTTTTCAATATTAAACACAATCCTTAATAATTTTCATCGTTTTACTAGAGTATAAATTTCATTTATACTTTTTTTATCAATCACTATTATTGTTGAAACATATATAATAGCACCTATCAGAATTATTATAATTAATTTATTTATATCACCAAAAGAATATATTAAAAAGTTTTTTATAAAGTAAATTGAAATTATCATTAAAATTATACCACTAATGACAGATTTCATATTTACAAATAATGCTAAAAAATTACTATGAATTTGTTTGTTTACATAATATTGAAATATCAATGCATTTAAAACTAAAAAACAGGCATGTATGATTACAACAACTAATACACTTTGTTTAATTTGTAATCCACCGATTAATACTAATAGATAAATTAGTGAGGTTATTGTTTCTATTTTTAATACCATCGTTGGTTTGTTCATTGAATACAATAAAGCTACCGCGTTATTTCCAGTAATAATGGGTAACGAAACGGCAATAAATAAAATTTGAATCACTATTACACTTTCTTCCCACTCACTTCCAAATATTATCGGGACAAATAAATCTGCAGTTAAAACAATACCTATTAATATAGGAAATCCTAATAACGAAGTGAATTTAATTATTTTATAATAAGTATCTTTCAATCTTATAATTGATTCAGCTAATTTCGAATAAAGTGGTAATAATACTGATGAAAATGTTTGTGTAATTGCTGTGTATACCTGTGTCATTAGGTTTTTACCAAAATAATAAATTCCAAATTGCTCAGCATTTAAAAATGCCCCTATAATTACTTCATCTACTCTTTGGTTACCTACCGTTAATAGACTTTTCAATGTTACAGGGAATCCAAATTTTAGTAACTTTCTTAGGGCATTATAATTAAATCTTGGAATAAATCCTATAACTTTACATTTATGGGTAATAAATACATATAATATTAACTTTAACAACGTAGAGATACCTATTCCAATTGCATAGCTATAAATACTATAGCTCATCGTTATGAGCACAATTGTGGTTAATGTTCGTACTAACATTCCACTCATCGTTATTAATGTTATTTCTTTAAATAAAAAATTCCTCTTTAAAGCACCAACAAATAATACTTCTAAACTTTCAAAAAATATACCAAACATCAAAATCTTCAAAGTCTTAGATAAATTTTCTAATCCATAGAAAGTCTCTATTGAGGAAGAGGAAAAATATAAGATAACAATAAATACAGATGTTAAAAATATATTAAACATCAATAAACTTGTATTTTGCAATTTACTTATTTTGTCCAATTTGATATACGCTTCTTCTATACCAAACTTCGGTATAATAGGTATAATCCTAAAAAACAATGTAATTACAGCAATATAAGCAAATTCCGTTGGAGATAAAAACACAGCTAAAAGTATATAAAAAATAGGTGTTATAAAAGCATTAAAAACAGTATTTAATGTTGTCCACTTTATTCCTTCAATTGATTTATTTTTTACACTCATATACATTTTCCTAATCGATTTTTTCAACTATATCCTTATTAACAAGATTCACATCAAATTTCTTCTCACATAATTCACGACTTTTTAACCCCATATGTTTTAAACAATTTTCATTTTTTATCATCCACTCAACTTTTTCTGTTAAATCCTCAATGCTTTTCGGCTCAATAAGAAATCCATTCTCACCATTAATAACAGTTTCTCTACATCCTGGAGAATTAGTTGTTATTATTGGTCTTCCAACAGACATTGCCTCCAAGATAGCTCTTGGCACTCCTTCTGGATAGTATGAAGGCAAAACAAATACAGATGTTTTTACTAAATACTTTTTTACATTTTCTACTTCACCATAGTAGTTCACAATTCCATTTTGAATACATTCTTCGAATAAAGTTATATTAATACTTTTATCGTCGTTATCCATTGGACCGATTAAATTAAATCTAACTTCTGGATATTTTAATTTTATATTTTTTGCTGTATATAAAAATTCATTAACACCTTTCAATCCTGTTAACCTTGATATCATGGTAAAAGAATTAGTTACTTTTAGACTTGTGTACTTAAACCTTTCGATATTAACACCACTGCCATTAATGTGTGAATAATTATTAGATAACAAATGTTTTTTTTTCAATAAGACAATATCATCTAAGTTTTGCACAAAAACATGCTTAGAAACTTTGAAAGACAACTTTAATAATGGATAGGATATAGATTTAATGAAAAATCCTTTTATTCCTTTAAGTTTAAATAATCTTCCAGATCCATTAACAATTGCGATAATATTTTTAATCCTTGAAAGTTTTGCAGCAATGATAACAGAAGGCATTATATTTATACCATACACAACAATTGAATCAAATTGTTCTCTTTTAAAAATTTTAAGTAAACTGATTAAAACTTTTATTTCTTTTATTGGGTTTAAATTCGCCCTTAATAAAGGTGATTCTATAAATCTAACATTATAATCATTATAATCCGAATGAATTTTTCCCTCACTTTTCTTAGCAAAATAAGATACCTGATACCCCTTTGATTGTAATAATTTAATAAGTTCGTACCTATTTAATTTCTTATCACTCGTTCGAATCGCGATTAATGCTACTTTCATGATTATCTCCTAGCGTTTATTTTGTATAAATATTCTCTTTTTTAATAACCATTTGTATAGTTTTAAGAATAATTTTCAAATCTAAAAAAAATGATACATTATTAGCATACCAAGCATCTTTTAATCTCTTTTCTTTATTTGATAAACCATTCCTATAATAAGCTTGTGTATAACCAGTTATCCCCGGGCGCACTTTCATTTTATCCTTTTCTTTTTCTTCAAACGTCGATAAAACAGAATATAAACTAGCTCTTGGTCCTATAAAACTCATATCTCCTCGTAATACATTAATTATTTGCGGTATTTCATCAATGCTAGATTCACGTATAAATTTCCCGATTTTTGTTACTCTTGGATCATTTTCAGAATTGAATGTACTACCATCTGCATTCAATATGTTTGGTGCATCTACTTTCATTGATCTAAATTTGTACATGAAAAATTTTTTATTACGCTTCCCTATTCTTTCACCTTTATAAATAACAGGACCATTATCTTCCAACTTAATTAAAGTACCTATTACAATGTATAAAATTAAAAATAAAGGTAATAACAAAATAGACAATAAAATATCTAATAAACGTTTAAATCGTTGATAAAACATATATTATCACCTTGTTTTCTTATTTTCTTATTATCTTTTTATTTAAAACTTGTAAAGCTTTTTCATTTTTAAGCATTGCTTCTTGAACATTTTTAGAGGACGAAATGATGTAGCCTAGACCATCCAAATTGTTTTGATATTCATTTATAAATTTCCCTTCTTTTAAAGTGTGTAATATATTAACATTATATTCTTTCTCAATCTCCGAGATATTTGGTATTTTTTTAATCTCTCCCGGTTTTAAAGCAATAACTCGTGTTGCAACTTCTTTTCTATTTTTTGCAAAATGAGTATCAATCTTTTCGCCTAAAGAAGCCCTTATAATATTTTCTATATATGGAAATCCTGTACTTAACGGGATTATATGTGACCCTATCAAATTTCCTCCCATACGCACACCTATATCGATAACTGAAACATTGTTTTGTTCATCAACAATAACATCCATATTGACTGAACCGTAATCAATTTCCAATACATTTATAATTTGCTCAACCTTTTTTTTAATTTTAAATTCCACTGATTTATCCGAAATTGTATAATGACCTAATTCAGCATAATTTGGATGGTCCGTCATTATTTTGCCTAATATTGATAACACATAAACTTTCCCACCATATACAAAGGATTCTACGCCATATTCTCTACCTTCTATAAAGTCCTCAACTAGAGCGACACCTTTTGCAGAATTCTCAATTGATAATTTTGAAAACTCAATAAAATCTTTTTCTTCATTTACTTTATATGCTCCACGGCTGCCTGAACCATCAATTGGTTTAATCATCACTGGATATTTTAATTGGCGACTTATATTTTTAAAATTACTCATTTTATCTACTGTATAAAACTGTTTAACATCGTTAATATTTGCCGTAGATAATAAACTCCTCACCTTATGCTTATCTTTAATCAATTCAGTAGTTTTGTAGGCTAGTCCTGGTAAGTTCATTTTTTCTGATATAAAGGAGGTCGATAATACCCCATAATCAGTAGCTCCTGTAACTACGCCATCAATATTTAATTGTTTTGCAACTTTTAAACATTCATATTCATTAACAATATCTATACAATAATGCTCATCAGCATATTTAAAACCAATTGCATTATTATTTTTGTCTAAAGCAATTGTATATAATCCCATTTCTTTTGCTTTTTTTATAATAAAGCTTTGTAAAAACCCTGAACCTACTATTAAAATCTTCTTCATTTGTTCACTACCTTTAATTAAATAGCAATTTTTGCATTATTATTACACTGAAGTTTGTGGTATTTCTCGTAGAAATTTGCTTAAAACCTCTCTTTTCATAAAACTTAATTGCATTAATACTTTTCTCATACACTTCTAATTTTAAAATTTTAATATTTTTTATTTCACAATATTCTTCAATATATTTTAGACTTGAATCACCTATACCTAACCCTGAGTATAAAGGACTAGTTGCAAACTTATGTAAAACTACGCCTTTCATATTATTTTCAATAAAGTGTTCTAACTGAAATGTATGTATGTACTTATTAGAACAGAGATCTCTAGCAAGAAATACTTCTCTTGAATCAAACTCTTTTTCTATCATATTTATCGTATATTCTTTAGACCAATGGTTTAAACCGTGTCTTTCATACATATCTATACCACATGAATTTATAATATTTGATATTTCCTTTATTTTTGACTTATTATGCGATTGGATCCTTTCAAATTCAAGTTTCATTTAGGAACCTCCTAGTATAATAGATTTTAGCTATAGATCTATCCTATCAATTTAATTATTTATACTTACCTTTACAACTTCATTATTTTTCACTCTCCAGTGGCCATTTCAAATAACTTATGTAACTATAAATTGCAGATATATTTTACTAATAACCAAACGTTTCCTGCCTGATGTTCCTAAACAATAATTATATATGAATAGATCAAGAGATTTATCGGGCTTACAACAGTTTTCAACTTTTCCTATTAATAGAAGATTAGCGAAGATATTATTACTTTAAAACTGAACTCATACATAGTGATAGACAAGTTATCAATCATAAACATCCTCAATTACAACTTAATAATATCCTAAACAAAACAATCGATTTATTTTGTATTTGATTTATTTATGAATTTTGCTTTTCATTATTTAAACAATTATTTAATTTGTTCTTGAAGTATTGCTATTTTATTTTTGTAATAGATTATTAAGATTTTTAAATATATAGTCAATATCTCCATTTGTTAATTGTGTATGCAACGGCAATGTAATTGATTGTTCATATTGTTTATATGCATTAGGATAATCAATCATTTTAAAACCCAAGTTTTTATACGCGGTTAAATATGGTAAAGGTTTATAGTGTACATTTGTGGAAATTCCCCTACTTGCCAATTCAGAAATTAATGTATTTCTCTTATCCTCATCATAGTTAGGTAATCTTAATATATATAAATGACATGAAGATTCGTATACATTATCAATATGTCTCAGAGGTTTTACATTTATTTTTTCAAAAAGTGTATTATATTGTAATACAATATTTTTTCTTTTTCTTAGCAAACTTTCATATCTTTCAAGTTGGATTAAACCAATACTTGCCGTAATATCAGTCATATTACATTTATATCCAGGAAAAACAATATCATATTCCCAAGAACCGGCTTTTGTCTTAGATAATGCATCTTTCGATTGTCCGTGTAAACTATATAACATATATTGTCGGTATAGTTCATTATCGTCTAAACCTAAGTCGGATTTCCAAACAACCGCACCACCTTCAGCGGTTGTTAAGTTTTTAACAGCGTGAAAGGAAAAACAAGTGAAATCCGCAACTTGTCCACTAATTTTCCCTTTTCTTTTCGCACCAAATGAGTGCGCTCCATCCGCTATAACTGTAATACGCATAATTTGTTCTTGAATTTTATTATTCGGTTTAAAAAGGTGCCTTTTGCTATTTACAACCTCAAAAATACGATCATAGTTACACATTTTACCTGCAATATCAACTGGAATAATTGCTTTAGTTTTTTCTGTAATCACATTTTCCAGTTGGTTATAGTCCATCTCATATGAATCTTTTTCTGTATCAACCAATATTATCTTTGCACCCACATGATGAATAACCGAAGCAGAGGCAGTATAGGTATATGCAGATGTAATTACCTCATCACCTGGACCAATACCTAAAATTCTTAAAGTTAATTCCATTGAAGCAGTTGCTGAGTTTAAACAAACCGCTTTGTTTACACCAATATATTCAGCTATTTTCTGTTCTAATTTCTTAGTTTTAGGTCCAGTTGTAAGCCAACCGGATTTTAATGTATCAACCACTTCTTTTATTTCAGCATCAGTTATATCTGGTGGCGAAAATGAAATGTTTTTAATATCTTGAGACATTTAATTTACTCCTTTTATTAAATATTATTAATATCTGAAATTATCTCATTTAAATATTGCTCAAATTCATCTTTAATCCGTTCATCTTTTAACGCAAATTCCACCGTTGTCTTAACAAATCCCATAATTTCTCCAACGTCATAACGCTTACCCTCGAAGTCATATGCGTATACGTTTTGTTCTTCGTTTAACATTTGGATTGCATCGGTTAATTGAATCTCTCCACCTGCACCTATTTGTTGTTTATCTAGATGGTTAAAAATCTCAGGTGTTAGTATATAACGTCCCATAATTGCTAAGTTTGACGGTGCTGTACCTAGTTTGGGTTTTTCAACGAATTCTTTTACTTCATATAAACGTCCATCATTACTAATAGGATCAACAATTCCGTAACGATCTGTTTCATCGTCCTCTACAGTTTGTACACCAATAACAGAACTACCTGTTTTGTCATATTTATCTATCAATTGTTTTAATCCTGGAGTTTCCGATTGAACGATATCATCACCAAGTAATACAGCGAATGGTTCATCGCCAATAAATTTACGTGCACACCATACGGCATGTCCAAGTCCTTTTGCCTCTTTTTGTCGAATATAGTGAATATCGATTTCAGCTTCTTTCACTTTTTCTAAAAGCTCTAACTTTCCACTTTTCTTTAAGCTCTCTTCTAATTCAAAGTTTGTATCAAAATGGTCTTCAATCGCACGTTTCGTATGACTTGTAACGATAATAATATCTTCAATACCAGATGCTATTGCTTCTTCTACGATGTATTGAATCGTCGGTTTGTCCACAATCGGTAACATTTCTTTCGGCATCGCCTTTGTTGCAGGTAGGAATCTAGTTCCCATGCCCGCTGCTGGAATAATTGCTTTTTTTACCTGTTTCATTTCATTTTCCTCCAATATTTATGCATCTATTTTCTCTAACAATTCCGGTTTTCCCTCATACACAATTTCCATTAATCTTTCTTTTAATTGTGCCTGTGTAAGGTCATGAAATTCTTCTGTTAATCTTGTAATGACCCCTATATCTACATTTGTTGTTTTGCCAATGTATATTTTTTCATAAATTTGTTCAGGGTGGATTTCATCTTCATTTAATAGTTCTTCATACATTTTTTCTCCCTTACGAAGACCTGTATATTTTATTTCGATGCCATCCTCTTCATTACTTAATAACTTTATCATATTTTTGGCAAGGTCAACAATTTTCACTTGTTCCCCCATATCGAGGACAAATATTTCGCCTCCACGGGCAAGACTTCCCGCTTGGATAACAAGTCGACTTGCTTCAGGAATTGTCATAAAATATCTTGTCATATCACGATGTGTTACCGTTACCGGACCACCTGAACGAATTTGTTTTGTAAATAAAGGAATAACTGAGCCGCGGCTTCCAAGTACATTCCCGAATCTCACTGCAACGAATTTCGTCTTCGATTCTTGCCGGCTTAATGATTGAACAATCATTTCAGCAACACGTTTGGATGCTCCCATTACATTCGTTGGATTTACCGCTTTATCAGTAGAGATGAGTACAAATGTATCTACTTCATAATCACGAGCAACTTCCGCAACATTTCTTGTTCCAATAACATTATTTTTAATCGCTTCATGCCCATTTTCTTCCATGATTGGGACATATTTATGTGCGGCTGCATGGTAAATAATTTTAGGACGGTATTTTTCAACGATGGAAGCCATACGTCGTTTATCTTTTACATCTCCAATAATTTGTAAATACTCGATTTCTGGATACTGTTTATGTAATTCCATATAAATAGTATAAATGCTAAATTCACCGTGTCCGACAAGTAAAATACGTTTTGGATTAAACTTAGATAATTGACGACATATTTCAGAACCGATAGATCCACCCGCTCCAGTTACCATAATCGTTTCATTTGCAAGAATATTCTGTAATCCGGAAATATCAAGTTGAACGGGTTCACGTCCAAGTAAGTCTTCAATTTCAATTTCTCGAATATCTGATACTTGTAATTTCCCAGTGAAAATATCTTCTATTTTTGGCATAATTTTTACAGGTAAATTTGTTGCATTACATGTTTCTACAACTTTCTTTCTCTTTTTAACTGTTAAAGATGGAATAGCAATAATAATTTCATCGATATGATATTTCTCTATAATCTGCTCTAAATTTTCTAACTGCCCAACAACCGGTACACCGTGGATGCGAATATTTTGTTTCGCAATATCGTCATCGATAAATGCGCTTGGAATAAGCTCACGCTCGTCCATATGTAAAAGATTTTTCGCTAACATCGTTCCCCCTTGACCTGCACCGACAATAAGGACATGTTTCGCCTTTCTTGATGGCATTCTTAAATGATCTCTATCCGTCCACATCCGTACGACAAAGCGAGATCCACCAATCATAATAATATGCAGAAGCCATGTTAAAAACATCACACGAATAACTACATTTCCGAGGATAAATTTTTGGAAGATCATTGTAACAATAATTGTTAATGTAACTGCTATAGCAATAACAACGAGTTCACGAATGGAGGCAACTCCCCATGCGCGATCATATAAATGGAACATTGTCGCAAATATATGGTGGGTAATTAACATGATGGCGGCACTTATCATTAATGTTTGACTCAAAAATACGTCCATCGTTGGTTGTATGATTAACGTACTTAAAAATATTGCCGTTAAGACGATTATTGAGTCGATTAACATAAAGATACCAAAACGTGTCTTTATAGACAATTTCATCTTTCTCCTTTTCTAATATAATTCTGATTTTTTACCAATGTTTCCTATTATACCGGTAATATTGTACCACAATATTTCGTAATATCCTACTATATTCTACACGTTAACTAGTTTAAATTACACAGAAAAAGGGCGGATATATATCCGCCCAATTTATTACGCCCATTGAAAGACGTTCCACCATTTCTTCGTTGGCTTTATAGGTTCTTGAATAATTACAAGCTTCTCTTCTTGAATACGGAAGTTATTTTCTATTAAAATATCTGCTTGTTTTGATAGGCCTTTTTTATCTAATTCGTTAATACCTTCATTATATAATAAGGGCCTTGATGTTAAGTTATGTACATCGGAACCGATACAATGAACGAGTTGATGGTTAATAAATGAAAGAGCAGTATCCTTTATTTTACTACCAAAGTGACCAACTAAACTACCAGTCGTCACTTGTGATAAACAGCCTTGTTTGACAAACTTGTATAGTAATTCTGGTTTATCCATTAAAGGACGGTTTTTTTCTGGATGTGCAATAATCGGTACAAAATTATTCGATAACATTTTTTCAAATACAGTTGCTGCATAATCAGGTATTTCTCGTGTCGGAAATTCGACTAAGACATATTGCGAATTACCTAATGGCAATGCTTTGCCTTCTACTAAATCTTCTAATAGTTTCGAGTGAATTCGAATTTCTTGTCCGTGTAAAACATTGATTTGGATATCATTTGCTTCCACCGCCTCACGAAGTAATGCTACGCCACTTTTAATTTGCTCTACACTTACATCGTATTGAGGACTTTTCGCATGACTTGTTGCAAATATATGTGTAATCCCTTGCTCTGCTGCATCTTCAAGCATACGCATTGCTTCCTCAATTGTTTCAGGTCCATCATCTACACCTGGAATAATATGAGCATGAATGTCGATCATAAGCATCATTCTCCTTTATTATCCATAATATTCGTAATACTCTCCACTACTGTTCGTATAGTTGTTTAAAACGACACCGAGAATTTTTGCATCTGCTTGTTCTAGTAATTCCTTCGCTTTTATAATAGAATCTTTCTCTGTATATCCAACATCAATAACTAGCACCGTTCCATCCATTTCATTAGACAAAATTTGTGCATCTGTAACAGATAATGTTGGTGGTGCGTCAAATACGATTAAATCAAAATCTTCTTTTAACTTTTCAAGTAAAGAAGTCATCGTCTTAGAACCTAGTAACTCTGAAGGGTTCGGTGGAATGGGTCCACTCGTTATAACAGATAAGTTATCAATATCTGTTTCACGAATTACTTCTTCTAAAGTAATTTGTTTCGTTAAAACAGTCGATAAACCCGCCGCATTCGGTAAGCGAAAAGTATAATGTACAGTTGGTTTTCTCATATCAGCATCTACGAATAGTACCTTTTTCCCCGCTTGTGCGAATGTTACTGCCGTATTTGCAGAGATGGTTGACTTCCCTTCTAGTGCTGAAGCAGATGTAAAAAATAATGTTTTTAGCTCTTCATCTGGCAATGAGAATGTTAAGTTCGTCCGGATCGTACGGAATTGTTCAGAAATAATCGATTTGGGTGATGCTACGGTAATAAGTTGACGTGCTGTTTTTTGATCCATATGTTTTCTTTTTTTCTTAAACACTTACTTTTCCTCGCCTTCTACGCTCGACATGTAACTCTGTTTTCTTCATTTCATCTTCTGTAATCGTGGAAATACCCCCTAATACTGGTAAGTCTAATAAATCTTCCACGTCTTTTTCATTTTTAACGGTCGTATCTAAATATTCTAATAAGAATGCAATACCGATTCCTAACATCGCTCCTAATACAAGTCCGATTGCCATGTTTAATTTCGGATTCGGTTTTACAGGTGTTGGGTTTTCACTTAATTCTGCTTGGGATAAGATTTTTACGTTATCTACACTCATTAATTCCACGATTTCTTCTTGGAACACTTTTGCTGTTTCATTTGCAATTGTCGCTGCTACATTAGGACTTTTATCTTGTACTTTAATATCAATTACTTGAGACTGTTCAACACTATTAACAGATATTTTTTCATTTAATTGTGAAACAGTATATTCGTCGTTTAAACGCTCGGCTACAATATCTAATATTGCAGGGGATTTAATAATTAAACTATATGTTTCTATTAATTGAAGGTTCGTTTGAATATCTTGCGTATTAAATTGTTCTTCTTCTATTTCTTTGTTTACTAATAATTGTGTAGAAGATTCATAGATAGGTGTTAAAATAACAAAACTTATAAATGCAGCAATTGCTAAAACGGCTACTGCTGTTCCAATTATTAGTTTTATCCGTTTTTTTAGGATAGTAAATATTTGTTGTAGTTCAATCGTTTCTTCCATTTTTTGCTGTTTCTCCTTTAATAATTAATAGCTATTATATTATACTATAATAGTCTTCCATTGTTGGAATTTTCACACAAAATTTTCATTAGTAATTCATTTGCACTAATAACGGTCTATGTTCCTATAAATATTTACCTAATATTTTTTTATTATAGCATTATCTTTTTTGAAATACTATCTTTTTACGATGAATTTGGTATTTTCCTGTGATTATTTTAGGGATATTTGCTCATAGTGGTTTTTATTTGGATATAATTGTATGATAGATGGATATAGATAACATCGTTGAAAGTGAGGGAAACGTAATGAAAAGTAAATCTTTCTTTTTCATTACCATCGCAGCAAGTCTTTGTATTATTATTGCTAGTTATTCTTATTGGAAATTAACTTTAGAAAAAACAAATAAAGAGGTTGTTGCAGAAGTAAATACCGATAAAACAGAAAAGAAAAAGAAGAAGGTAGATGGGAAAGAAGTTTCAAATTCTACTAAAAAAGAATCTCCTTTTAATCATGAAATAACTGTTGCTATGAAAAACGATGCAATTACTAATAAAGTGGAAGAAAGACTTAATGCAGAAGAACCAATTCGCTATTTAATAATCGGTTCAGACTATATGACAACCGAAAATAATATTTTTCCAGAAGTTTTCACCAATGTAATGGAAAATGAATTAATGGGCAATGTAGAAGTCGAATATTATTTATTTACAGAAGATGCATCCATATCAACCATTGCAAATAGTGATGAAATAAATAACTTAAATAAAGAGGCATATGATATTGTTATTTTAGACCCTTTCACGTATAATAATCATGGACTTCTTTCGTATGAAGATACTGCATATTATCTAAATGAAGTTTTAGATTTTTGGGAGGATTCCGAGGCAGTGGTCATCGTCCATCCTAACCCAAAAGCAACTTCATTAGAATATGGACCTGAACGATATGATCATATAGAAGGAACGATGAATAATCGTTCTGAAATCTGGATTGATGTTTGGAATGATATAGAAGAAGGTTCATTGGATACGTATATAACAGCTGAAGGATTTCCAACAGACGAAGGATTAGATTTTTGGGCAAATCAGTTATCCTCATATTTTATCGAATCAGAAGGGAGTAACAACTAGTTATGGCTGAAAATAAAAGAAGTAGAAAAAAAGCAAAAAAAGGCATGACATGGAAAAAGTGGCTTCTATTAATTATTGGAATTTTTGTGTTAGCAGTTGGAGCATTAATCGCTAAAGTCTATATCGATATAAAACGTACAGCATCAGATATTCACGAAATTATTCCTGAACGTCCTAAATCGGATATGCGAGATTCCGAGATTGCATTTGATAACCAAGATCCATTTAGTATTTTACTATTAGGGGTAGATGCTCGTGAAGGAGACAGCGGTCGTTCAGATACGATGATTGTAATGACAATAAATCCTAAGAAAGACTCTTCCATGATGGTCAGTATCCCTCGTGATACATTAACAGAAATAGTCGGACAAGGAAATGAAGATAAGTTAAACCACGCTTTTGCATTCGGTGGCGTAAAAATGGCATTAGATTCAACAGAGAATTTAATGAACATTCCTTTAGACTATGCAGTCCAAGTAAATATGGAAAGTTTTAAAGAAATTGTGGATGCAGTCGGTGGTGTCGATGTAAACAACTCTATCGCATTTGACGGGTTCAGCGAAGGTAATATCCACTTAAACGGTGAAGATGCTCTTGCATATGTTCGTATGCGTAAACAAGATCCACGTGGAGACTTCGGTCGTCAAGATCGTCAGAAACAAATCGTACAGGCAGTGATGAAAGAAGGCGCATCTGTCAGTAGTATTATGAATTATAAAGAAATCTTTGATTCTATCAGTGCTAATGTACGTACGAACTTAGATTTCGATGATATGGTAGATATTCAGAAGAACTACCGTGACGCAACGAAAGACGTTCATCAATTATACTTCGAACGTGGGGAAGGCCAAATGATTAATGGCGTTTGGTATTATATTATGAATGAAGAAGAACTAAATGAAGTTTCTACACAACTCCGTGAACACCTGGAGTTAGACTAGTGAAAACCGACTGTCCATTGTCGTGCTAGCCACGATGGACAGGCGGTTTTTTGTTATTCTTGCAACTATACCCCATAACCTTGCAACTTCACCCCGCATTCTTGCAACTCTACCCCGGATTCTTGCAACTTCACCCCATAATCTTGCAACTTTACCCGGATTCTTGCAACTATACCCCATAATCTTGCAACTTTACCCCAAATTCTTGCAACTTCACCCCATAATCTTGCAACTCTACCTCATATTCTTGCAACTTCACCCCGCATTCTTGCAACTCTACCCCATAATCTTGCAACTTTACCCCACATTCTTGCAACTCTACCCCATAATCTTGCAACTCTACACCAGATTCTTGCAACTTCACCTCATAATCTTGCAACTCTACCCTATATTCTTGCAACTTCACCCCAGATTCTTGCAACTTCACCTCAGATTCTTGCAACTTTACCCCATAATCTTGCAACTTTACCCCAAATTCTTGCAACTTCTACCCAGATTCTTGCAACTGCACACCATATTCTTGCAACTTTCCCCCGGATTCTTGCAACTCTACCCCATAATCTTGCAACTATACCCCATAATCTTGCAACCCCACCCTAGGGAGAGCATCATCTACTTACGCTCGCTCTTTTCCAAAGGTCGACTGAGGCATTTTGTGGGAATTGGTCGAAGGCTGGGCGATGGTACTTGCGTAACTTTGTTTTACCAGTTGCTTCAAATGGTGAATTTTTTAGAATACGACTAACTAACCACATTTTTTCACGGCCCAATTGTAACCATACTCGGCACTGTTCGTTGTTCATCGTATCCCCGATCAACAGGAAATAATCATATAATTTCTGTATATGTGCTTCTTTATCATTGATTTCACAATAACTACAGCGCCAAGTGCCGTAGGTACGTGACATTTTTCGGTTGCATATTGTGCAGCGAATCCCAAATTCAAGTTCACTTGTTCGTATATGATGTTGATCTAGCACGTTGATGAGAAGTGGATCGTTTTCTTTTTTTAATAAATGAGCAATTTTTTTAATGTCGACGGTTGATAGCATGTCATTGTTGAATGATTGATATATTTTTTCTACTCGATAAATAACTTCTTCCAGTGTAACGAAGCATTTCGATAATTCATCGTTCTCACTATCATGTTTTAAGAGAGCTTCATCGTTTGTCGAGACAGCCAGTGCGACTATTGGGACGTGATAGCCATGAAGTTCTAACCAATGTTTCAAGTTTTTTCGTTGTGTAAATGCTTGAAGAACGGGATCCTTATAAGCTTTTGTTTTTCCATCAAAAATTTGCACTAATTGGCGCGTATCCTTTTGGTATAAGATCTCCCCACGAATATATTTTGATTCTAAAACAATGATTACTTTGGATGTGAGTAATATTTTATCCATTTGAAATCTTGTTTGTTTCATACCTTTCAATCGTATATCTGAAATTTGTTCATAGTAACTTGGCAGTAGATTCAGTTTATAATCTAAGTTTCGCTCTCCAGTAAATCCGGAACGATATTTATAATATGATGCTAAAATTTCTTCTTTTCCCATGTACCCTTGGGAAATATTTCTCATGAGTGCTTCATATGCTAATAATACTTGTGGTTTCATTCGCAACATCAGTATCCCCACCCTTTTTATACTAATGTAAACGATATAGTGAAATGTGACAAATCACTGTCACGAAGCCATTTTTGTAAAATTTACTTTCTCATAAAAATTAGTATACCTTTTTATATTTTACGGTGGTTTTTACCCAAGAAACATGAAAATTTAAACGGAATTGTCTCTAAATTTCAAATTTAAATAAATTAAAAAAAACGAATTTGCCGCCCTAGCAAATTCGTTTTCCTCACAACACAACATTCAATAAAACACTGAGCGAAACAACACTAATTACTGTCGAAATGAATGTAATGCTTGATACGAGATCTGGTTCCGTATCAAATTCAATTGCGTACATCGTTGTCGTCGCTGCCGTTGGCATACCTGCAATGATTATTAAAATGTATCCGATGAGTGGATCGACATCAAACATCCATACAAATAAAATCGCAACAATTGGAGCGATAACCATTTTTAAGACGACACTTGATATGATGACTTCCCAGTTCAATTTTATTTTCGTCATTGAACCAAGTTGCAATCCTAAAATAAGCATCATTACCGGAATCGCTGCATCCCCGACCATAGAAAGTGTCGAGTACATTTCTTTCGGAATAGACACATCTAGTAATTGAAAGCTAATCCCTAAAAATGCAGCATATGTCGTCGGCATTTTCATCACATTTAATAAAGCCGTTTTCACACCACTCGTATTTCTTGATGCATAATAGATTCCAAAGAAGTTATTTTGCAAAGATTGTACCACCATAATAAAAATCGCATATGGCACTGCTTGCTCCCCGAGACTAAATAACACAACAGGTAATCCGTAATTTCCCGAGTTCATAAATCCAGTCGCTAAGATTGCAGCACTTTCCGTTTTTGCTTCCCACTTAAATATTTTCGCTAATATTTTATTTAGTCCGACCATGACATATAATAATACGAACATAAAAACAAAAATAACGATATAACTATCGTCAAATTTTGCATCGTATAATCCGACAAACACTAATGCCGGTGACAATATGTATAAACTTACAGTAGAGACAGAGCGTACATCGACTTCGCGGAACTTTTGTAAAATAAAGCCGACAGCAAACACCATAATAATTGGTAAAATAACACTAATAAATAATCCCATGTATGACATCCTTAATATGTAAAAATTCAATATTTCTATTATACTATAAACAATGGTAAAAAAGATGATTTCGCCTCTCCCAGCAAAACCATCTTTTCTTTCTACACACGCATTTTTACCGAGTGTTGTTTTTTCATGACGTCCGACACTTGTCCATTTTTCCCTGCTACCATCCCATTACATATAATGATGATCGAAGTAATAAGGAGCAAACAAAGTGGTACCGTCCATCCACCAGTCATATCATGAATAGCCCCAACAATAATCGGACCTGTCGCCGCTAATAAGTATCCAAATGATTGTGCCATGCCTGACATTTCTGCTGCTTCTTTTCCATCTTTGGTTCGCAACGTGAAAAACATCATGGACAAACTAAAAGCACTTCCACTACCAATTCCAATCAGAATCGCTGCAATTGGAACGACAAATGCACTTCCTTGCATTAAACCTAATATACCTAATATGAATGCTACTCCTGTAGCAATACTTACCAGTACTTGGTCTTTCATTTTCTCTGAAACTACCGGAATAATAAACGTACAAGGAATTAGTGCGAACTGCATTAAAAACACGATCCACCCCGCCATCGACGCGGAGTAATTTTTAGAAATTAAAATATCTGGCATCCACGTGATAAGCGTGTAATAAATCAATGACTGTGATCCCATGAAAATCGTAATTTTCCATGCGAGTGGGGAACGCCATACATTGCTTTTCTCTTGTGTTTTCACTTGCACTTGCTCTGATTTGTTTGCACCTTTTAATTGAGGAATCCATAATAATAAAGAAATAATGCCTAATACACCCCAAAATGCAAGCGCACCTTTCCAACCAAAGTCGCCCATATTCGAAATCGGAACACTTAAACCTGAACCAAGTGCACCGAATACGTTCATAAAAATGGCATAAATCCCTGTCATTAACCCAATTTTCAGAGGAAAATTCATTTTTATCATTGCTGGAATAAGGACATTTCCAATTGCGATGGCTAGACCGATGAACAATGTTCCTGTAAATAAAAATCCAACTCCTGTGATGGAACGAACACCCGTACCAATCAATAATAAAATAAGTGATAAGAAAATTGTCCATTCCATTCCAATCCGGTTGGCAATTTTTGGAGCAAATGGACTTAAAAACGCAAACGCTAAAAGTGGTAACGTCGTAATTGCCCCTGCAACCGCATTGGACATGCCGAGATCATCCCGAATAAATGTAATAAGTGCCCCGGCAGATGTAAGCGGGACACGCAAATTCGTACCTACCAGCATTACACCAATTAAAAGAAGCCATGCTGCTTTATTCTCTTTTGTTGCTAAACTTTCGTTAGACATGCTAGCCCTCCATACTAATAAATATGCTACCCTTCTACTTTTTCCACATAGCCACGTAATTCGTTAAAATACTGATCGACGATGGCGGCTGCTGCTTCGACATTCCCAGCTTCAATCGCCCGAACAAGCTCTACATGAAGCTCATGATCATACAATAAATCTTTCTCGAGCTCAATCATTTGTTCGATAAAATCGTACACGACATCAAATAATGGCTTGTACAAATCACATAACAATCGGTTCCCAGATGCTTCTACGATACTCGAATGAAATAAAATATCTGCTTGTATAAATGCCACACGGTCCTCGATATCTGCCGCCTGTTGACATGCTTTTAATGCTGCATGCATATTTGTAAAATCCACTTCTTCAAAACGTTTTGCAGCTAATTTTGCTGCTTGTTTTTCTAAGGCAAAGCGAACATCTAACGTCTCTAACATTGCCGCTTTTTTTGCATGACGTTCTAATGCGACACCGAGTGTATTTACCGCCTTTACAACCGTCCCGCTTCCTTGTTTCGTTTCGAGTAATCCCGCATGAACGAGTGCCCGAATTGCCTCACGTAATGTATTACGGCTAACATCAAACTGTTCCATTAACACCATTTCGGGAGGAATTTTTTCCCCGACAGCCCAATGTCCCTCACTTATTAAGCTTTCTATCTGTTCTGCCACTTGTTCCACCAATGACATACGACTTGTCTTTTTAATCACCATGAAAACACCTCCCCGCTTCACGTAAAATCCCGTTCCTTTAACCCTCAACTAAAAGTTGTAGGATGATTGGTATATTGGATATGTTAACAAAGTGAAAACAAACTGTCAAAGTAACATATGTTCATCATACACACTAAAAAAACGACTCTGTATGAAGAGAGTCGCTTTTTATATGAAAGATTACTGGATAGGTATATTATGATTCATCCTCTACAGTCGGTAACACTGTTTTAGCAATCGAGGCATCCAATGTTTCATAATCATGTAAATGAATTGTTTCATATAATTCTTCCCGTGTTTGCATATGATCAAGCATGTTTTTCTGAGTGCCTGCTTCTTTAATTTCTTTGAAAACACGTTCATACGCTTTGGCAGCAACACGCATAGAGGTTACAGGATAAATAACTAATGCATATCCCATTTCATCAAATTCGTCTTTCGTAAAATATGGTGTTTTTCCGAATTCGGTCATATTTGCTAGTAAAGGTGCATGGACCTTTTTCTTAAACATAACGAACTCCTCTTCTTTTCGCAACGCCTCTGGGAAAATAACATGTGCTCCTGCTTTTACATACGCATTTGCACGTTGTATAGCTTCTTCTAATCCTTCCACTGCTAATGCATCCGTACGTGCAACAATGATTAAATCTGGAGTGATTTCTTTCATCGTTTTTATTTTTTGCACCATTTCTTCTGTAGGAACTAATTGTTTTCCATTTAAATGTCCACATTTCTTCGGCAATTGCTGATCTTCTATTTGAACTGCAGCAACCCTTGCTTCCACCATCTCCATCGCAGTCCGTGCAACATTTAATACACCACCAAAACCAGTATCAATATCAACCAAAATTGGTAAGTTCGTTGCTCGGACAATTTCATTGGCACGTTCAGCGACTTCTGTTGACTGTAACACTCCTAAATCTGGAATACCTAAAGAAGCTGTAAAAGCCCCTCCAGATAAATAAAGCGCATTAAAACCTGCCTTTTTTGCAATAATTCCGGCCATTGCATCGTGAGCACCTGGTACTTGTAAAATGGTCTTCTCTTTTACAAGTGTTAAAAATTCTTCCGCTAATTGTTTTTGTGATTTTGGTTGCTCCAATATCCAAGTCATACAGATCCTCCTTATTTCGCTAACAATTTCATCCATTCGTGAACAGGCATCTCTGATAATTTTTCATCATCTAAACAGACAGCTGTTATTTGTTCCATTTGTTTTTTCGACAATTGTGTCGCAATATTATGTTGAAACTTTTCCTCAATGAGAGGATATGCTTCTTCTCGTCTAAATCGGTGTCCTAATGGATACTCTACTGCAACAAGCTCTGTTTTTGTACCATCTTTAAACACGACTTGCACGGCATTTGCGATCGAGCGTTTCTCTGGATCTAAATAATCAACGGAATATTGCTTTTCTTCGATTACAGTCATTTTATTTCGCAACTCATCAATGAATGGATTGCTCGCCACGTCATCTTCATAGTCTTCTGCAACAATATTTCCCTTCATTAACGCAATGGCAGTAATATATTGTAAAGAATGGTCTCTATCTGCTGGATTGTGTAACGGACCACGTTTATCAATAATACGAATCGCGGATTCATGTGTACGAATGATAATTTCTTCAATCTCCTGTAATCGGTCCTTCACTTCCGAATGTAATTTCACACCTGCTTCTGCCGCAGTCTGTGCATGGAATTCTGCCGGGAAAGAGACTTTAAATAACACATTTTCCATCACATAACTACTTAATGGGCGTTCTAATGTAATTTTGTTTCCTTTCAATAATACATCTTCAAATCCCCACGTTTTCGTACTCAAAGCACCTGGATACCCCATTTCACCTTTCAGAGCAATTAATGCTAATTGTACACCACGTGCTGCAGCATCCCCTGCCGCCCATGACTTTCTAGAACCAGTATTAGGTGCGTGTCGGTAAGTCCGTAAGCTTCCACCATCGACCCATGCATGGCTTAGTGCATGTAACATTTCTTCCCGAGTTGCTCCTAATAATTTAGCCGCTACAGCTGTTGAAGCTACTTTTACAAAAAACACATGATCCAGTCCAACACGGTTTAGGCTATTTTGTAAAGAAAGGATTCCTTGAATTTCATGTGCTTTAATACTCATTAATAGGACATCTTTCATAAGTAGTGGAGCTTTATTATCACGAATCCGTTGTTGACTCACCATATCTGCTACAGCTAAAATACTTCCTAAATTATCACTCGGATGTCCCCATTCCGCAGCTAACCAAGTATCGTTATAATCTAACCACCGAATTAACGTCCCAATGTCAAAAGCACCTTTGACAACATCTTCCCTATAAGACGTCCCAGGTACTCTAACCCCATTTGGTACGATCGTTCCTTCTGTCCAAGGCCCAAGCATCTTAGCACATTCCGGATAATCTAACGCCAATAATGCGGTACCTACACTATCCATTAATACATATCGTGCTGTTTCAAATGCTTCATCACTTTTAATATTTTCATCATCCATCATATAATCTGCTATTTCGACTAGTATTTGATCATAAGACACTCGCTCATTTACGTTTGACATGTTCATCCTTCTCTCTTTAGTTGTATTCATTTCCTACATACCTCACTCTCGGTCTAAAAATTCGATTATTGTTATGTTGTTCTATCACGTGTGCACATAAACCAGCTGAACGTGACACGAAAAATATTGGGGTATATAATACAATCGGAATTTGTAGCTTCCAATATACTGGTGCTGCATAATAATCTAGATTCGGATATAATCCCTTCTCTTCTGCCATCAAACGTTCTCCAGCTTCACACATATCTAACAATGAAAAATCGCCATCCCGCTCACATAATGTACGTAAATATTCTTTCATTACGAATGCACGCGGATCCATTCGGTCCATATAAACACGATGACCAAAACCCATAATTTTCTCTTTTCTTGCCAATTTGCCTTTTAACAATGCTACAAACTCATCCGCTGTCGTTACTTCCTTTAACATGTACATGACTGCCTCATTTGCCCCGCCATGTAAATTGCCTTTTAAGCTTGATACACTGCCAGTTAATGCTCCATACAGATCCGTATTCGTACTCGCAATCACCCTAGCAGCAAATGTCGAGTTTGGCATCTCGTGTTCACTATACAGTAATAGAGATTTATCGAATATTTCTTCTTCTAATTCCGTAGGTTCTTCCCCTGTCATCATATAAAGAAAATTAGCGCTATAACTTAAGTCTTCCTTCGGATAAATGAGTGGTGCTTCTTTTAAAATGTGATATGCATTTGCTGTAATAATCGGTAATTGCGCTAATAACATATAAGCTCTTTTTACATTAGCTTCTTTGCTTCGATCATCTAAATCTTCGTCATAGGTTGCTAAAACCGACATACCTGTACGTTGTGCGTCCATCGGATGAAAGTTTTTGTGTTGCATTTTCAACACATCTAACACCGCCGTCGGTACTTGTTGATATTGCATCAACATTTGCTCAAGCGCTATTCGCTGACTATCTGTTGACAATGTTCCTTCCATTAGTAAATGTACAACATCTAAATAGGAATGTGTTTTAGATAATTCAATTAGATCCTCTCCACGTATAATAATTTTTTCTAAATCCGTATCTAATATAGAGATTTCCGTTTCACTGACGACAATTCCTTCTAAACCAGCTTTAAAAACATTCGACAAAACAACTCACTCCTTTTCTTGTTATATAAACCGCTTACATTTATAATAAATTTAGCGATGAAATTTGTGAAATACATTTTTTTACACTGTTGACATCAAAAAAATTGATGGGAAGGGATACATTGAACAAAAAAGATATTGAATTATTACTGATGTTAGATCAAACAAAAAATATTACACATGCTGCCGAACAGCTATTTGTTTCACAATCTACTATTTCCATGCGTATAACAAATCTCGAAAAATTGTACGGAATAGCGATTATTATTCGAAAACATCGAGGCATTGAATGGACAGATAAAGGAAAGCTCTTATTACAATTTGCACAACGCTTTAAATTAGAACATTTAAAACTATTGGATCAAATTTCTGAAGATGCAGAAGTAAGTGGAACGTTAAAGATCGGTGTTTCCCATTTTTTTGCATTACATAAAATGCCTAAAATCTTACGACTATTCAAAAAGGAATATCCGAATGTACATATTGAAATTATCACCGGATGGAGTAGTGAAATGTATCGGGAATTAACGGTCGGAAATGTCCATCTCATTTTCGTGAAAGGAGACTTTCCGTGGGGAGATGAAAAATTACTTTTATACAAAGAAGCAATGATTGTGGCAAGTGCAGTGCCATTTGAACTCGAAGATTTACCTAATTTACCGCGTATCGACTACAAAACAGACCCTTTAATCAAACATACCATCGACCAATGGTGGAATCATACCTTTACGGAACAAGCGAAAACAGCTATTTTCGTCAATCAAGTCGAAACATGTAAAGAAATGATTTTAAACGGATTAGGTTTTGGCATATTATCCGAATTCGTTATAAAAAATGAACCAAGTATTTATTCTAAACCTATCATCCATCCGGAAACGAACCAACATATTATTCGACCGACATGGTTGTATTATGAAAAAACATATAGTGAATTAAAATCGGTTCACGTGTTTATTCAATTCATTAAAAAATTGAATATAGAATCATTATAATATTTCACTTGTGACACTTTTATAAAATTTACTTTCATAAAACATGTTTTCTATTTACATTTCCTCTCATTTCTTTGATAATTAATACATTGGAGGAGATTGTCATTTTTATTATTTATTTCATCATCGGACTTTTTGCATCTATCCTCGGTTCGATGGCAGGCATTGGTGGAGGAGTTATCATTAAACCAATCCTTGACATAATCGGCCTTAATGACTTATCGACGATTAGTGTGTTATCCGCATCCACCGTCTTTGCGATGGCTACTACGTCACTAATAACTATGTTATTTTCAAAAAAACTACAAGTGCGTGTAAAAATTGCTAGTTTATTAGCAATTGCATCCATTATCGGAGGCATTATTGGAAAAAGCATGTTCAATCGCCTTCTCGAGTCATTTGAACAACCAGATATGCTTTCGATAATGCAATCGATTATTTTAGCATGTTTAATGATACTCATTTACATCTATCAAAAGAAAAAAGATAGGTGGCGTACATTTACATTACATAAAACACCAATTATATTAATGATTGGGTTTGCACTCGGCTCCATCGCTTCCTTTCTCGGGATTGGTGGTGGCCCATTTAATGTCGCCATCTTATCACTCTTTTTTTCTATGACAGCGAAGGAATCTAGCATCAACTCGCTTTTTATTATCTTCTTTTCCCAGCTGTCATCCATTATTACGATGAGTGTCACGAAAGGTTTTACAGAACTTGATTTAACCATGCTTCCATTTATCGTCATCGGAGGAGTGACCGGTGGGTTGATAGGTAGCGCCCTTTTATCCCGAGTAACTAATACGATAATTGACCGCGTATTCACGATCGTCATTTTCATCATTATTTGCATCAATATATATAATGCATTAAAATTGCTCCCTTCTTTAGTTTAAATTTTTTCTCTGGGGGAAAAATAGAATAAAGGAGCGTGAGGTTATGGCAAAAATTATTTGGACACTCATCGGTTTACTCATTTTATTTTGGATTATCGGTTTAGTTGCAAAAATCGGGGGCGCAATCATTCACTTCTTATTAGTTGCCGCCATTATTTTACTCATTATCAATCTTATATTCAGTCGAAAAGACAAATGAAAAAGGAACGAGCTAAAACATGCTCGTTCCTTGTCCTTGGAATGTGCCATCAATTGGTAACCCATTTTCATACCAATCTTGGATCACTTTATTCGGTTTTGTACCGAACTCTTCTTCTAACATCGTCTTTAATTTCTCGTATTGGTCTGTCACACAACCTAATTCCCCAACGATATGATACAACTTCATTAAAGCTAAATATGTATAATCTACTTTCGGATATTGCATTTGAAGTTCTTTTGTGAAAAAGATTGCTTCTGTATATTTTCCATGACTGACAAAACATTTAATTATTTTACGAACAATCGACAAAAATTGTAAACGGCATTTCTCTTGTAAATTTTTCTTCCATTCATATGGCTCATCTTCTAAGTAATCCCCAATGTACATGTTTTTCAATACATTAAACTTTTTTAAGATAAGTAATTTATCGCAACCATCTGCTAAATCATTCGAAATATCATTATACAACTGTCCAAAATGCATCATATTACAAGTTATATTATGGTATTCCACTACATATCCTTGTACACTCGTATGAATATGAATACCAATGTTTAATTCACGTAATAATTTTCGTAAATAATAAATTGCCGCATATAAATTATCATACGCATTTTCCATAGGCATGTCCGGCCATAATAGTTGAATTAATGTCTCTTTTCGAACAACTTCATCTCCATTTTGCATTAGGTATATAAGTAATTCCCGTGTCTTTGCCGTACGGAACTTAATATTTGTAATTTCTTTTCCGTCTTTTTTAAAGTAAAAACGTTTAAACATATTCACTTCTGTTTCAGGGTAGATCGGAAACACAATATCTTTTTTTATTTCTTCTTCTAGTCGTTTAATCTTTTCATACGTATATGGTTTTTCAATATATTTAATTGTCTGCCCTTGAAGGACATTCTTTTTATCTTTATCTTCATTTTCGCGAATATATACTAAATGTGCAGTTAAATGATGATTTGCTATGTATTGAATAATCTTGATATTTACACATTTAGGCTCATCGATATTCATGAAAATGACTTCAGGTTCTAAATCTGCTAACTCCATAGTGTCGAAATCCTTTGTTGCATAAGCTTTTAAAACATGAATGTTAGAAAAATGTTCCTGCAAAAACTGTACCGCTTCTTCGTCATGATCAATAATAACTGCTCGTAGCATATTATCCACCTCAAGTCTGTAACTAGATGATTGCAATAAATAAACATTAACTTATTAATTATCTTAACATAATTGTTTCAATATCGTTACTTTTATGTTACAAAATGAACACTTATACTTATTTCATGCAAATAAACCGGAAAGATTAATAAGTCTTTAGATTTGTTTTACTGTCAATAATTTACAGAAAACATAAAAAATAGAATGAAACAAGAAAGATTTTATAGGTCACTAAAAAGCACCTCATGTTTTACGTATTATTCCTTTTACAAATCAAGTACATAATAATATCTCTCTTGTTCATCTTGCTTTTTTGTTAATTGGGTCGATTGGAAGCTTTTTAATATATATGTACAATGTTCGAATTGTTTTCTATCCGCAAACTTTGGTTGCCAAAACGTTTTTAAATTATTCGTATAAATTGGATAAAGACGTAACTCAAAACGATTGTCTTCGTATATTAGTTGTACAAATAAACTATATGGAGCAACATGTCTACGATTATACTCTCCATCACTATTAAACACGCCATTCCCTATACTATACACGACATATGTATCATGTACTTTTTCAATTTCTTGAATCATATGTGCACCATGTCCAATAATAACGTCTGCTCCAGCTTCCACTAATGAATGAGCATATTGACGTTGCTTTTTCGATACCGTTTTAAAATCACCGCCCCAATGCGGAATAACGATAATAAAGCTTTCTGGATGATTCTTTTTCTCAAACCTTATTTGTTCAAATAAACTCCCACTCATATTCGCGACTCCTGGATTAGGCCCAAGCGCATAGAAGTCAAAATCGACATACATACTATTTCGATGCCAATATGCGTTAAATATAACGAACCTTTTTCCGTTCACTATTTTAACAAAAGGCTTTTCTGCTTCTTCCTGAGTATTCCCTGCCCCAACGGTAGCAATATTTGCACCCTTGAATTGTTCGATTGTCTCTACTAAATTATCTTTCCCTCCATCCATTAAATGATTGTTTGCTAGTGTTACAAGGTCAAATTTCTCTTGTTTCATAGCGGGAACCGTTTTATGTACATGTGCAAGTAAAACGAACGGTTTTCTTCTTCGTAAAAAATAATCATCGCTCTCTGATAAAGCCGCTTCAAAATTACATATATTGAAATCTCCTTCTTCTATTAAAGGGCGTATACGATCAAACGAATATGCCCTACCATATTTCTGTAATCCATCTAAACGACCTTGACGTTTCCGGATTCGCGTATAAAATTCACCAAAATATGTATCACCAATCATGTTTATTTTGTAGGGAGTTTTTTCCGTTTGATCAGCAACGACAGGAGTATCATATTTTTTCTTCTTCATGCTATCCAAAGATGCTTGAATTAATCGATCCCGATCATACATATCTTTTGCACCAAGTACGACGGTGACATATTTCTTTCCATTATTTTGTGTTAAAACTGCCCCTATCGAATGTAAATGACCGTAAAAGATTCCATGTGAAATAATTCCTTTATGAAATAAATTCGTTTTTGCCTCATATACTTCCTTACGGTAAAAACATATATTTTGTGCAAACCAATTTAAAGTCGTAGAATATCCATCAAAAAGTACTTTTGCTGCTTTATACAGATCAAGGAGGGTCATACGCTGTTTTTTGTTCGTAATACGACGTCCTGTTACATTTCCAATCGCAGCTTGAGAAATGCTTAAATGCTTTCCTTTTTCCTGAATCATCGCCATTGCCTTATTATTATTCCCTATTACTTGATTCGCTAACATTAATAATGTGTTTGGTGCATATTGTATAATCGCCGTGGATAAAATATCTCCAAGTGCAATCTCCTCTCCCTCCACTAACGGAACAGCATTAGTGGAAGTTGTTTCTTTCAATGCTTGACGTCCCGGCTTGTAACGTTCATTCACAACTAATTCTTTTGCGAATAACTTTTCCATCATAATTTGCAATAATAATAAATGACCGACTCCGTGATTTTGTGTTGCTTGTGGGTTTCCACTCATTCCAACAACAACATTTGATTCAAGCTCAAAAGTCATGGCACCTGATGCTGTTGCATATGGATGGTCAATAGAGTATAAAAGATTTCCTTTTTTCTCATGTAGTGATGTCAATAAATGCTTTTTCACAAACTTAAAATCACTAGAACGAGGCGAACCTTTTACAAGTAAGAAGTCATCTTCTTTTATAAGAGGTGCAACTGCCTCCGAGAGTAATTTACTATTTTCAAAATACCCTCCAATAATCGTTTCGGGTAATTTTTTTAATAAATATTTCATCTCTGGCCCATGTGCAAATACAAGATCAATTCCTGCTTGTAAAATTGGGTCTACCAATGCTTCATGTTGCCTTTTCGCCTCTGCATCCCCTAAATATTCAATTCGGCCTAAAATGGCAATTTTCTTTCCACTATAATATGGTGCTTGACGACCAAATAAATTGATTGTTTCAATCATAGCAATGCCTGTAGCATTCCAACTATCATCTAACATCGTACATTGTTTTCCATTTGGTAGGGAGATCTGTTCGAACGTTTGTATTCCTTCTGCTGGTTTATATGTTTCAACAAAAGGAATTACTTCCTGTAAAGGAAAATTCCAATGTTTTAAAACAGTTAGTACCCCTATTATATTTTGTACCATTGCTTTACCTAATAAATATGTAGTAAATGTCACTTTTTCCCCTAATATTTGCACATGAACTTTCGCTTCACTTCGTAATTCTTTATAATCTATTAAAAAGCTGTCACACGTATCATCGATTCCATATGTTAAAATATTCTCATTATATCTTTCTACAGACTCTTTTAATACGTCAAACTCTTTCGTTTCTTTGTTAATAATGACTGTACCCTCGTTATTCATTCCTTCTGCAACTCGTGCTTTTAATTTCGCTGTTTCATATGCTGTCTTCGCTTGTCCACCGTCGATAGATGTAATAAGTGCTACATTCGGAGGATAATTTTTTAAAATCCCCCCTTGTTTCATCCACAATCCAGATACAGCTGATTCAACTACCAAATAATTAGGATTACTGACAGCACATGCAATTGTTAATGGGACTCCTGTTCTTGTATTATGATTTCCTCTAGTCGCAATGACAGAATCGAAGTTTGTTAATATATGATTTAATAAATTTTTCGATGTGGACTTTCCTGCGGTACCTGTGATTGCAATCATTTTCCCAGTAAATTTTTCGTATGCATAATTACCGAGAATTTGTATTACTTCATATGTATTTTCCGTAATAAATTGTGGAATGTTTTCATCTAACGAAGGAATCGGCTTTTGTGCAATGACACCATCAATCTTATGCTGAAATGTTGTCACGATAGTATGAGTATCTGTCCATCCAGCATAAATCCCTTGATTTCCTGAACCTAGATGCCATGTATCTGAATCAATTGCAATAAATAATTTCTTTCGTTTCCTTTCTCTATTCACATCCGTCTTTGAAATTGTTACAGTTTCGATAAACCACTTACTGGTAGGTTCTCTATACCAATATCCATCAAATAAGTTTTCTATTACATCCTTCGTGTATACTGTTGGCATGGTAAACCCTCTTTTCTATTAGTAAAAACGAGACAGTCCCCCTATCTCGTTTAATCTACACCATTAATTTTACGATACGATATAAAGTTCAGCCAATATTCATCACAATAGCGAGAACAAATGTTATAACAATAATCATTAAAAAATGAACATGTCTATTGCTTTCTTTATCAGCAATCTCTTCATCATCTTAAGTGATGCCAAGTGCTAATTCTGCTTAGTTCTTTTTCTTATCCATCTGTATCATACCTTTTCTATTAAACATCTAATATAAGTGCTTCGATGTTCGTTTGTTCCCCTATCCGTTCATGATAATATTGGCAATATCCAGATAAATAATGCTCCACATCATCAATACGAACTCTGAACGAATGATGACGGATAAAAAACCCATCTAAAATAAGACTTGGTTGTTTCATATACATCGCTTGTTCCGGATAAAAAAATCCAACCCGCTGAAATTCAGCACGACGGTCAATCGTTTCCACTAAAAAATTTTCATCGAAATTATCTAATAAATATTCTTTTCCTAATTCTTTCATACGATGAATCATTTTATATGCAGCCATCGTTAGTTCCAAAAAAGTCGGGAATGTCGTTTCACGATGATAAATAAACTGCAGACGATCATGACAATTTTTTAAACCAAATTCAAAATAAGCATCTTCTGGTGCATAAGTAACTAACTCATTTGCCGCATAACTTAACCAATGATCATGATATTTCCAGTAATCTTTTTTCATAAAATAATCGAAAGAATCTTTTACTTCCTCTAGCCATTGCGGCTTTTTATCTATAGCATATAAACGCAATAAAGCAAAAATCGCTTCTCCTTCATAGTAAATAATCCGATTCATCTCTTTTATTTCAAAGCCTGGATATTGAAGGACGTGAATAAAACTACTATCTGGTAGCTTCATTTCAATAATGCCACGAGCTAACGCTTGAGCTATTTCTAAGTAATTATCATTTCCTGTTACCGTCATATATTTAGTCATTGCCAAAATTGCCGTCGCATTGGACCCTAATTTTATCTCCCCATTGTTCGCATGTTCGACGACAAAAGCTGTATCTTCGTTTTTATATACTATGGCACTATCAATTAAATAATTTAATCCACGCTCCACAGCTTGTACTACCTTTTCATCTCGTATTATTTCATATCCTTCCATCATTGCATATAACGAACTAGCGTGGCGTAAAATGTTGTAATTTGCAATTGACTTACCGAATGCAGAAAAATAGCCATATTGGAATTTCCCACTTTCTCCTACTTGTCTCGTTAAAAACTGCGTCGACTTTTCAATAAGATGTGCTACTTCATCTTTCATGTTTGTTGTTTTCCGTAAACCATTCGACAATGGTCCATTATATAAATCGTGAATATGTTCTTCTGTGCGTTCTTTAAAATAACTTTTTGTTTCAAATATGTATACATTTTTATTCCTATAATGCTCTTTCATAAATAAAAGTTTATTACTCTGTTTTACTTTCAAATAATGGTTCACATTTTTATCGTGAAGGCCGATTTTTTTATTTGGGAGTTGACGGATTAATGCATTCCCATTAATTTCTTGTTCTAAAAAAGCAAGTTGAAATTGCTCATCAAAAGCAATGCCATAGCGAAAATAGTTACGACGAGTATTGGCGAATTTTTGTTCTAATTGCTGAAATGGAAGTTGTTCCACATTCGTTACGTAATCTATCTTCATCCATTCAGGATCTAAATGATTTTTCCTCACAAATTGTATCGCTTTTTTTTCTAAGTTTTGAAACACTTTATCTAAAGATTGATTGATTTCACATAATACTCTTGCTCGAATAGAAGGATTACCGATCGATAAGAAGCAAATAAATTTAGTGTCTGTTTCGATTTGGATTGGTTGAACCATTGGGGAAATTTTTTCTTTTAAGTTTGTTAATGCTGTCGTTATATAGCTTAAGTTTGTTTGAGCAATCAAAACGAACCCTCCAATTCTATTTTTCTGAATTTTCTAAATTAACATAGCCTATATCTCATTATGAAATATAGGCTATATTTTATCAAGATTTATTACCTGTTTTCGCTATCACGGCGTCTCTTCGTTGATAGAATTCCACCTAATCCAGCAAATAATGCGACTAATCCCCCTAATAACCAGTTGAATGTGTCAGTTGCCGTGTTTGGTAAAGTTTGTCCATCTCCGACCGTTGTACCGGATGATCCTGATCCTCCATTGTTGCCGTTAGAGATAATTTCTACCTCTTCACCTGAACCATCATTACTTGCTGACTGAACCTCGATTGTAACTGGATCTCCTGATTCATTACCCTTCCATTGTTGTACAGTTAATTCTTCACCTGCTTTTGCGGCTCTATTTAACTCTACTTCAAAGGAACCATCAGGTTTTACAGTTGCTCTACCTAATTCATTTCCATCAGCATCTGTTACAACGATTGTTGCTCCTGGAAGTGCACCACTTCCTGTTACTGTAGTGTCACCTTCAACAACGTCATCAACCGTTCCTATGTCAAGGTCAGCGTCGGCGTCGGCATCGGCGTCGGCGTCAGCATCGGCGTCGGCATCAGCATCGGCATCGGCATCGGCGTCAGCATCCGCATCGGCGTCAGCGTCAGCATCGGCATCGGCATCGGCGTCAGCATCGGCATCAGCATCAGCATCGGCGTCAGCATCGGCGTCAGCGTCGGCATCGGCGTCGGCGTCAGCATCAGCATCGGCATCGGCGTCAGCATCCGCATCGGCATCGGCGTCGGCATCAGCATCGGCGTCGGCATCGGCGTCAGCATCAGCATCGGCATCGGCATCAGCGTCTGCGTCGGCATCGGCATCAGCATCGGCGTCGGCATCAGCGTCGGCGTCAGCATCGGCATCAGCGTCAGCATCAGCATCGGCATCGGCGTCAGCATCCGCATCCGCATCTGCGTCGGCATCGGCATCAGCATCGGCGTCGGCATCAGCCTCATCTAACTCTAGTACAGTAACTGTCGTTGGATCTGATGTCGCCTCATTTCCTTCGTCATCAGATACTGTTTGTGTTACTTCTAATTCTTCACCAGGTTCTGCTGGACGATTTAGATCAACTGTATAATTACCTCCTTCGTCTACTTCACCTGTTCCGATTTCATTTCCTTCACTATCTTTGATTGTCACCGTTGCTCCAGGTTCTCCTGTACCAGTAACTGTTTCATCACCTTCTGTCACCTCATCAACACCCGGTGCATCTGGTGCTTCTAAATCAATGTCACAATCTGGATTATCCTGAACAGGTACTGTTACTTGTGTTGATGCGTCAAAATTACCTATTAGTTGAAGTGCAATCGCTTTGTCTCCAACAATCGCTCCTGTGACATCAACATCAACTGTTTCTCCCTCTTCAGCTTGTCCGCCATTAATATCACAAGCTTGTAACGCTTCTACTTGTACATTGTTTAATGTAACAGAAGTTTCTCCTAATACTTGCGCACTTAATAAATAACTTACCAAATCAAGTGATGCATCTGTTAATTGATCTGTCGCATTTGTAATCGCATCTGTCGCTGTTCCTGTTAAGCTAAGGATTTGGTCCAATGCCGGATTTAAAATTGGATCTACTACTAATCCCTTAACAGTTCCAACTAATGCTCCAAGTAATGGTCCTAATCCAGGAATTAAATCTGTTAACACTTGTCGTAATTCATCATCTGGTAGTAATTCTACACTTAGCCCATTAATTGCATCATTTAAATCATCTAACGCACCTTGAATTAAGTCTTTTACAGCAGTGTCCAAATGATTTCCTAATCCATCGTTAAAGTCTGCAATAAATGCACCTGTTGCAGGGTCTTGGGTAACCGTTACGGTATCCTGATAATCTGTTAAATTATCAAGCGAAGCAGACAGGTTATTTACACGATCTAACGCATTATTTAACTCTGTCAACCCTTCTACTTTTAATAATGTACCTAATCCCACGGTAATATCATTACCCAATGGAATTGGATTTGGAATTGTAATTTGCTGACTAACTAAAGCATCCACTGCATTAACAAGTCCCTGCGTTACATTAACCACTGGCCCAGTAATCCCATCAACAGCATTATAAAGTGGACTTCCTTCCGGTATCGTTACTGGCAAAATTTGCACACTCACATTTGCACTATCTGCCGTTACTGTACTTCCATCTGCTACGTCAACATGGAAGACTCCTGACTTCGAATCACCAAGTGCACTTACGTCCGCAACAGATTGACCGGACACTGTAACATTAAACATTCCATTCTCATTTGGTTGTGTTGCACTGATGGTTGTGTTCGTTAGCAAACTAATTTCTATAAAATCTGCCGCACTTACATAATGATTCTCAAACCCTGGCACATTCAAGTTGTTTATGGCTGTCGTTAACGGGAATGATAAAATTAACGTTGTTGCTGCAACTGCCGCAGTCTTACGAATATATCCTTTGCGGCGTTTGTTATGTATATTTAGCCGTCTTTTATAGTCAAAATTCTTCTTGGACATCAATTGCATCCTCCTCAAAATATAATTATCTATTCGCTTTTGGTCACTCTAATGCAACATATAGTTCCAATCATGCATTTCTCCACCACATTCCCCCTTGACAATGATTAGAATATTTAGATAATTCCTATATATCTCCACCACATTCCCCCTTGATAATGATTAGAATATTTAGATAATTACTATATACTAATAACATAAAGGAACGACCTAATCACCTAACTTACATCATAATAATCTGAATATTTCCAAAACATTTACAAGCTCTTTTCAATACCTTTTCGATTTCTTTTCATTTTCTTCACAATTTCTAAACACTGTCCATAATAAAAAACCTTACTATCTTTCTAGTAAGGTTTTAAGCGTACTGCATTTTAATCCAATTTTGATACCACATTTTAATCGCTTCATTTGGCTCTGTATTAAACTCGTCATATAACATCGTCTTTAACTTCATATATTGCCGTTCGACATTTTCCATATCACCATACTCACTATATAACTTCATTAAAGAAAAATAGGAATAATCCATATACGGATATAGTTTTTGAATATCTAATGAAAGTAATATGGCATTTGTCACATCTTCTTGCTCTATAAATAATTGATTTATTTTACGAGCGATGGATAAAAACTGGATGCGACATTTTTCCTTTAAATGTTCTTTCCATACGTAAGATTCTTCTTCTAAATATTCTCCACTATACAATTGTTTTAATCGGTTGAATTTATGAATTAAAACTTGTTTATCTACTTCCTGACGTATATCACTCATGATTTCTTCAAATAACTGGTTAAACTCTATCACATCACACGTCACATTATGAAATTCGATCTCATACCCATTCACATGAGTATGAATATGAATACCAATATGTAACTCGGAGAGCAATTTCCGTATATAATAAATCGACGCATATAAATTATCATACGCTTTATCGACAGACGAATCAGACCATAATAATTCAACTAATACATCTTTCCGAACGATTTCACCATAATGTTGAATCAAGTAAATAAGTAATTCACGTGCTTTTGCTGTGCGCCATTTTATATTTAATATGTTATTTCCAGCTTTTTTTATATGAAAATATTTAAATAAACATACTTCAGTTACAGGATAATTTGGATAAATGATATCATCATTAATTTCTTTCATTAACTTTTCTAACTGCTTTTTCGTGTACGGTTTTACGACATATTTCACCGGTGTTTCATGTACATACGTCTGTTCTAATGTTTGCTCATCTTCTTTTATAAATATGAGATGCGCTAATAGCTGATGATTCGATATATATTGAATGAGGTCAATATGAATACATGTTGGTTCATCAATATTCATAAAAATAATTTCTGGTCGCAATTTTTCTAATGTTTGTAAAGAAAATGCATTCGAAGTGAATACTTTTACAATATGTATATTCGTTATCTGCTCTCTTAAAAATTGTACCGACGTTTCGTCACGATCAATTACGACTGCTCGTATCACGTTACCCCCTCCAAATCCCTAAAATCTTTATAATTTATAAACAAAAATTAAACATTTTATACTTCACAGTTTATCATAAATATGCATTTAATTTACTACTATATGACAAAATGATTCCTTATTCCCATTTTTGGAATTTTTTTCAATTAATAATGCTTATTTTTATGCTAATCAAAATTCTAACTTTGTTGGGTCATTACCGAACTGGTAGTTTGCTCTGCGACTGAAAGCCTTTATTACAAACCTCAGCTTAAAAAACTCACTGAACGTGTCTCCTTTATGCAGTACATATTCACATACAGATTCTTTATGAATCCTTCATTGCTTTTTATTTTGGTATCCTATAAATGGATCGTACTCTTCGAATAATGTTAGTTGATCGCTTTTATAATCATCTTTCAACTGATTTCTTATATATTACCAAATTTGATTTTTATTGCTTCCAACTGTATCCGCAAAATACCTTCAACACCACAACTTCCTGTTTCCACTTTGTGGAAGGTGATTAGCTTTATGGTTGGATTCTTGCAACTTCGACTCGGATTCTTGCAACTTCAGCACATATTCTTGCAACTTCGGCACGGATTCTTGCAACTTTCACCTGTATTCTTGCAACTTCAGCACATATTCTTGCAACTTCAGCACGCATTCTTGCAACTTTCACCTGTATTCTTGCAACTTCAGGCCATATTCTTGCAACTTCTACTCGTATTCTTGCAACTTCGACCCACATTCTTGCAACTTCGACCACTATTCTTGCAACTTCGACCACTATTCTTGCAACTTCGAACCCCGGAAGAGCCAGCAAGATTATTCAAATACATAATAATAAAAAAGCCCTCTCGTATTAATTTACGAGAGAACTTTATTTTGTTAAGCCATAATAATTTATCGTGTATGTATAATCTTTTAATTTCAATATAGTTTGTTCAAGGCCTTCCTTCGAAAACCATTCTTGTTTCGACGTTAATAATTGTAATCCTTGCCCATCATGTTCAATAATAATAATAAATTCACCTTCTGGGATCGTTGCAGATGCAATATGCATCGTATCACTCATCGTTATTTCAACAGATGGGGTAGCGATGATCATTAATTCACTATGGGAGGACATGCAAAAATATTCCCCTATTACTGCTTCAATATGCGACTTTTCCGTCAGTTTAATTTTAAACATCGCTTGTATGTCTGTCGTTCTTTCTTTCACATCGATGCTTTTACGTTTTAAATCATTCGTTACATTCATCCCGTCGTCATATGCACTCATATAGATGTACATTGGAAATTGCCCATTTTCTTTTAACCAATTCAATATAAATTGTTTCGTTTCGAGCATCGTATTTTTCGCATCACTAACGAGAAGTGAAAATATGCGCATATTGTTTGTGTGTACTTGAACATGAGAAAATTTCTCTTCTAATTCTAATATGGTAAGTGTACGCATGTTTTCACCCTTCCTTTACACCGTACATTTTTTGGTTCTTTCATTATACCACATAGGAACAAATATTGGTTATTTATCATATTATTTATTTCATTTTTCCTATCATCTCTATTCTATAGCGAAAAAGATAGGTAAATAGAAACAAACATACGAAACAGACATCCTATATTCCGTCCCGTATGTTTTCAAATTCTACGATACCTTACATCGGTTCAGCATTTTGTTTTATATCATCTGGTACTGTGACCGCTTCAATCGCATTTTGATTCGAAAATGTTTGCACTTGTTTTTGATGTACCGTCATTTTATCTTTTTCAATATTGAAATCTTCATCATATGTAAATGTTTTATCCAAAACGATTTCTGTCACGAACAAAGTTTCTTTGGCAATCGTTATTTGTACCGTCATCTCTTCTACCTTATACGTATTATTCAATGCTTCAAATGCTGGTTGTTCTGCATTTTTATCCATTTTTGTTGCTTGCTGTGGTTGTAACTCGAATGTAACGACATATGTATCTTCTGTTTCATCCAATGATTCTTTTTCAGCAACATTGCGATACGTTTCCGTAATATGATCAAATACCATCATTTCTTGTTCCCGAAACTCTTCATCGGACAAAGTGTTTTCCGATTCACTCCATGTATCACCGTCCAATTTCATATATGTCTTTCCGTCGACGATGTAAAATCCTCCTTCATATTCGAAGGATTCTTGTTCTTCTTCATTAAACCCTTTCGGTTGTTTTTGCTCCATCATGACTTCCATTTGAAATGGTTCAAACACGATATCTAAAGCTTCCTTCGTATACAGATGGCTTTCTTCTTCTTGGAATGTTTCGATTGTATTCGTTTCTTCTATCATCGTAAAACTATCTAATGCTTTATTGACATCTGCCACTTCTTCCATCAGTTGATCGATAGTAATGGATGCATTTTTGGATGATTTCTCCTTTTTCGTCTCTTTTTGTTCGTTCGTTATTTCGATATTTGTATTCGTATCTGCGTTTTGTTCATTCGATTTATTACTACAAGCGAATAAAACAAAGGCAACAGCTAATAGGACAAGATTTATTTTTAAGCCTTTCTTCATCATGACCCTCCATTTCTATATATTCTATCTTACCACGTTCACGAGTTAATGTTGAAATTTTTTAAATAAAAAATAAAACGCCTAGAAAAATGTTCTAGACGTTTCATTTTATACTATTTCATAATAAATTTCTTTTAATTTATGTTCGAATATATTTATTTGTTTTTCGGTTCTCTCTAGCATGCTACTATCTTGAATCGGGTTTTCTTTCGAGGAATCGATTTGTTCATCTTGAAAATATAATCCTTGAAGTGGTTCCCCTTTTACAGCATGGATCAATGGATTGAAGGCAAAATCAATTGCAAGTAAGTGTGCTGCACTTCCACCAGTCATGATTGGTAAAACGGGTTTCCCTCGTAATCCATCCTGTGGAAGTAAATCTATCAACGTTTTTAACGCACCACTATATGCTGCTTTATATACGGGGGAGCCAATGATTACTCCTTTTGCGGCAGCAATTTTTTCATTTGTTTCTTGAATGACGTTACTAGTAAAATTCGCATACAGTAAATCTTCAGCTGGAATATCGGTGACAGAAATATGTGACGTCGTATACCCCTTTTTTTGAAACAATGAGGCAAGATAAAATAAAATACGTTCGGAACGAGAATGTGCTCTCGGGCTACCTGATATGAAAACGATGTCGCTCATGTTGATACTCCTCTCTATCTATGAAAATTATTTATCGTGGCACATGTGCTTGTTTCGTAAATTGATTTTCTGGTATGTGTAAGCCTAAATTTTCACGTAATGTCGGCTTTTTCGGTTCGTTGTTGTAATAACCTTTTTCTTCTAATATTGGTAAGACGTTATTTAAAAATGCGTCATATTGTTTGCCAAATACTGGCATACTTAATACAAATCCGTCAGCTGCTTTTTCATCGATCCATTTGATCATTTCATCTGCAACTTTTTCATATGATCCGATAAACGAATGTTTAGGCGTTGCAACACGTAATGCGACTTCTCGTAAAGTTAAATTTTCTTCTTTCGCAAACTTTTTAATATCGTCTGTCGTGGATTGGAAACTATTTTTGCCGACATCCCCGATATCTGGAAAAGGTTCATCTAATGGAAATTGGGTGAAATCGAAATGATCAAAAAATCGTCCGAGATATGCGAGGGCATCATCGATCGTAACGAAATGTTTGATTTGTTCGTATGCCGCTTCTGCTTCCTCGTCCGTTGCACCGACAATTGGTGATAATGCTGGTAAAATGACGATATCATCCTCTGTTCGCCCGTGTGAAATCGCAGCCGTTTTTACAGCTTTGTAATATGCTTGTGCACTTTCTACTGTCGCTTTATTCGTAAAAATGGCTTCCCCATTTTTTCCGGCAAATTCGATACCTGTTTTAGATGAACCAGCTTGGAAAATAACTGGTTGGCCTTGTTGGGATCTTTGAATATTTAAAGGACCTTCAACTTGAAAATACCTACCCTCATAATGTACGCGGTGCATTTTTTCTTCCTCAAAAAACTGCCCTGTCTCACGATTTCGAACGAATGCATCATCTTCCCATGAATCCCATAATCCTTTCACCACTTCTACATATTCATCTGCCATTTCATATCTGAGAGAATGTGCTGGATGGTTCCCTTTTTGGAAATTTTTCGCCGTGTTTTCTAAGGGGGTTGTGACGACGTTCCATCCAGCACGACCACCAGATAATATATCTAAGGAAGCAAATTGTCGTGCAATATTAAATGGTTCACTATATGTCGTAGATACCGTACCGACAAGCCCTATCGTTTCTGTTGTTGCAGCAAGTGTCGATAGCAATGTTAATGGTTCAAATCGGTTAAGGAAATGTGGGATCGATTTTTCATGAATATGCAATCCATCTGCGATAAAAATGAAATCCAGTCCAGCTTTTTCTGCCTTTTGTGACACGTTTATATAATGATTGATATTAATACTTGCATCTTTTGGCACATCTTGTGCTTTCCATGCGTTCATATGACCACCAGCACCTTGAATAAGGACACCGAGTTTCACGTCTTTTTTCGTCATGACACATCTTCCTCTCCATTTTTTTAGAAAAAGTGGGGGCTGGGTGCGTAACAGTGCGAAATGTTCATGATAAATATTCCCACTGTCTCGACCCCCACGTTATACACCTTCATTATTTTTCATCTTCTAAAAGGTCGACTCCGAAATACTCTAATGAAATTTCCGAAAACTTCCCATTTTCTTTTAATCGATTGGTCGCTTCATTTAACTCCTCAATCAATGCATCGTTTTCTTCTGTTTTTTGAAATGGCAATGCAACTGGTTGATCCCCAAATGGTTCTCCGACAATACGTAATGGGAGTTCACGCTCACTAATTTGAGCCAATAATTGTTCACGGCCGTAAATGAGCCCTTCAACTTTTCCAGATGCGAGATCTGTATACACGACATCATTTGATTCATACGTAATTAATTCATAATCAAGGTCAGGGAACTCTGCTGCAAGCACGTTTTCAAAATTCGTTCCCATCATGGTCGCAATCTCCTTCCCTTCTATATCTTCTACCTTATTTAATGTATCGTTCTTTTCTGCCGTTGCGATAACCGCTTTTGAACTATAGTATGGTTCTGTGAAATTGTATGTTTCTCCTCGTTCTGGCGTAGCTGCAAAATTGATCGCTGTATCTACTTTTCCAGATTGTAAATTAGCGAGCACACCATTCCAATCAGAAGTTACCCATTCTACTTCATATCCAGCTTCCTCCACAATTTCCTTCACAATGTCCACACTAAATCCTTTTAAATCATCCTCTTCTTTAAAAGAAACTGGGAAACTGTCAGGCACTGTCCCAACTTTAATTACATTTTCATCTGTTGCATTTGCCGCTTCCTTCGTATCTTCTTGGCCACATGCCGCTAAAAATAGGACCCCTATTACGAACAATAATAAACGAATACGTTTCATGTAAACATCCTCCTTCAACCTCTTTGATCCACACTTATTTTTCTTACACGAGCACTTTCGTACATGCTCCATCTTGTATACAAGTACGTTATTAGGCACCATTACACTTGATATGGTTTACTTATTCGATGTTCATACCAACTTTGCAATTGACTATATAATAGGGTAAGCACCCAATAAATGAGGCCGACCGCTAAATATGCTTCAAAAAACTTCATGTTTGCAGATGCGAGCATTTTTCCTTGAGCGAGTAATTCTGTCACGCCAATCGTAAAGGCGAGGGATGAATTTTTGATGAGACCGATAAACATATTTCCTGTTGCTGGAAGCGCATTTCGTATTGCTTGTGGCAACACAATACTCCGCAATGATTGGAAATACGTCATCCCGACAGAAATCGCTGCTTCTTCCTGCCCTTTATCAACAGATGTAAGTCCTGCTCGAAAAATTTCTGCCAAATAAGCGGAAGTATTTAATCCGAATGCGACGATAGCAGAAACGATTGCCCCTACATCATTGAATATTGGAAAAATTTGCGGTAAACCGAAATAAATCATTAATAATTGTACTAAAATCGGTGTGCCTCTAAAAAATGATATATATACTTTTGCCAGTTGCATGAAAATAGGTGTTTTGTTTACTAAAATAATCGCGATAACTGCCCCTATGACCGTCGCAATCGCCATCGCTGCAAACGTCATATACAATGTAATCGGTAAATAAGTGAGCAACTCTGGAATAATTTCAAACACATAACCGATATCGATATTCAATGATGACACACCTCCATTTTTTTACTTATACGTGATCTAATCACAATTTCCGATTAATAAATGTTACACATGTTGTTTATTTAAGACGCTTAACAATTGAAAGGATTGTAATCTTTTCGCTTCATCAAGCACTGGGGTGTGTACGATAAATTCATCGACATCATACGTCTTTGCAAGACGATCAAATGCTTCTTTCACATAATTTTGTGTTCCCGCTATTTTTTTCACTTTTTGTTCCTTCACTTCAAACGGTTCATTCGTTTGTCGCCATAATGCTTCCACCTGGTCTAAAGAAGCAACGGAAAGGGCGCGACCACTTTCAAATGTCACTTTATAAATATTATATTTCTCTGCCTCTTCCTCTGCCGCTTGTTGGTCTGTCCCGGCGAATGCAGCAACTGCGATAATAAACTTCCCATGCGGATGTAATGCACGATATGCATGAATCGTTTCTTCAAGCAATGTTTCATCCCCGTTTAAAAAACTAGCGAAGACAAAATTGGCACCGAGCCGTGCCGAAAATCGTGCACTGTTTACACTTGCCCCTAATAAAAATGTCGGCAATGTGCGTGCTATTTTCGGATGTACAACTGCCTCCGATAATATATGATCTTCTGGAATATCATTACTTAAAAATTGCTGCAACAATGTAAATCGTTCTTCAAAAGAAGTGTCATTGCCCGTTCCGCCATATCGTAATGCTGCGGTGGAAGCATTCAACCCTCCTGGTGCTTTCCCGATACCTAATTCCACTCGATCTGGAGCCAATGCTTCCATGACATGAAAATTTTCTGCCACTTTATAAGGGCTATAATGTTGCAACATGACACCACCAGCTCCGATTTTAATACTATTTGTTTGTGCCAACAAATGACTTATTAATATTTCTGGTGATGCACCAGCCAAATCATCTGACTGATGATGTTCTGCCACCCAAAATCGGTGATACCCCCAACTTTCTGCTTTTTTAGCTAGCTCAACCGTACTTTGCAATGCATCTTGAGCTGTTTTATTAGGAAAAATTGGACTTTGATCTAAAATCCCAATTTTATATGTCATATGTGCTTCCTCCGTTCATCATTTTATCATTTCCACTTTCGTTAACGATACACCATGAAACAACGACAACACGGTATTTTTTGACGAAATATATAAAGATTTTTATGACTATGCATCGTCATCCACCTTTTAATGTTAGTTTTCACATTCAATTACTCGGAATTAAATGTTATAAATAGTATATCATAGCAATTTTTATTCGTGTAATAGATTTTCATTTATTTTCTTATAGAGAAACTCTATCAATCTCTTTCGTCCATGTTACTAAGTGATCAAAATATGACGGTTTTTCTCCCATATAATGAATCATTTGGGCTTTTAACGATTCCTTGGCGACGACAGGAACATCAAGGGTTGTTAGTCTACCGTCTGCCACTTCCTTTCTTACACATATTTCTGGTAAAAATCCAATGCCAGCACCTTCTAGTATTAATCCTTTCGCTGTTTCTAAACTATCTACTTCATACGTAATCGTCGGTACATATGCGGCATTGAAAAATAAGTTTTTCACCTTCGTCCAATCTAATGACCCACATTCATAAAATACGAATGTTTCCTCTTGCAACTGTTCCATACTGATATTTGGCACATTTTCTAAATGATGTGGGCGTGAAACGAATAAACGAATTGGCGTTTGTAACATCGCAATTTTTTCTAAAGATGGATGGGTGCTCGCCCGCACAAAACCAACATCTACTTCCCGGTGCAATACTTTACTTTCGATTTCTTCTGTCGTCCCTGTATGCATCGTAATTTGGACGTTCGGATAGGCTAATTTAAATTTCGGTAAGACGTAAGGCATGACATAATTAGCGATGAGCCCAGTCACTCCAATAACGATATGATCTGTTGCCGCGGTTTCTTTCATTCGTTTCTGGCCACTTTTATACGCTTGCACGATAGATTCCGCATATGGAATGAACGCTTTTCCTTCTTTCGTCATGACGAGGGAACGTCCGACCCGTTCAAATAACGCAACATTCAACTCTTTTTCCAATGTACGAATGCGTGAAGACACGGATGGTTGTGACAAAAACAATGCTTCCGCAGCTTTATTCACACTCCCAAAATGATGTACATATAAAAAAGCTTCTAAGTTTTGAATATTCAACGTAGAACCTCCTAAACATTAATTATAATTAAGTATATCAGTTTACTACGAATAGTCTATAAAAAAGAATCTAGTATGATACTAGACGCTTTAAAATTGTTTATGAAACACTTTCAAATAACCAAGTTTATACGAAATAAAAGCACCCACTCCTAACATGCCCACCATCATGGCGAAAAAAATCCAATCTCGTGCTGTCACATATGTTCGATGGTAATAGGTCCTGTTTCTATCGCCTGTAAATCCTTTTGACTCCATTGCAATGGCAACACGTTCTGCTTTTCTTATCCCATTCGCTAAAAGTGGAATCGAATAACGCTGAAATCGATGCATTTTTCCTTTTATCCCTCTCATTCTATCAACCCCACGAATTTGGTGTGCTTTTTGTAATAGTTGAAATTCATGTTGAAATACTGGCAAAAAGCGATATCCAGCAATAATGCCGTATGCAAATTTCGGTGGCAGTTTACATTGATGAATAAAGCTCATCATAAGCTGTGTCGTATCTGTCGTAAAAATAAACATCATGGACATCATTAAAAAACAGAGGGAACGAAACATAATACTTAATCCTGTTTGAAGGCCACCAGTCGTTAATGTCATCCAACCAAAGGTGAAAAGGACATCTCCACCAGTAAAACTATCATTTGCATACAGTGCAGCTGTCCAACCGAATCCGAATGACAGGAATAAAAACAGAGCGAAAATTTTCAGTCCTTTACGCAGTGGAATCTTCCCATAACCAAATGTCATACAAAGTAAAAACACGAAATAAAAAAGTGGTGTAAACCAATCATAAAAGAGACTGAGACATAGTCCTGGTACTAAAATTGCCAATAACTTCATGACGGGATTCATGTCTTTCATCCTATTTCCCCTACCTTCTGTCGCACATATTTCGCTTCCAACGGCCGACGTAAATGGGCAGCGCGTAACAGATCTTCCTGTTCCCATAATGTATCAGGAGCACCATGATAGGCAATTTCCCCTTCATGGAGCACGTATACCATATCACTTATGGCAGCAAGATCCATATCATGTGTGACAATCATGATCGTAATACCTTTTTCCCTTAATTCGAATATCGTATGTATTAATCGTGCTGTCGTTTCCGCATCTTGACCAAATGTCGGTTCATCAAATAATAGCATATCTGGTGTATCATCCAGTGCTGTAGCAACACTTAACCTCCGCTTTTGCCCTCCACTTAGCGAAAATGGATTCCGATACTTCTCACTTTCAAGTTGAAAATGTTCGAGTAAATACGTGGCGGTAGCCTCCATTTTTTCTCGTGGTTCCTCATTTAACCGCATGGAAAAGACAAGTTCATCATAAACCGTATCCGTAATAAATTGATGTTCTGGATTTTGAAAAACGAAACCTAATTGTTGTCGCAGTTTCGTTTCTTTCCATTTTTGTAAAGGTCGATGTTGGAAATAAACTTTTCCCTTCGTCGGGGGGATAATTCCAGCCATCAACTCAAGCAAGGTAGATTTACCGGCCCCATTTCTGCCAAGAATAGATATAAAAGCACCTTTCGGAATGTCCATATGAATCTGTTTTAAAATCGTCCGCGTTTTTCGTTTATAAGTAACATGTTCGAGACGCATGACGGTTTCAGCGTCTTTAGCTTCATTTCGATTTTGCGTGGAGGAACGAGTATACAAACAAGCACCAAAAGAATGGCTAGAAAACTTCTTCGGTATAAAAATGCCCGCTTCTTTCACTTGTGCTTTATACGTCGTAAACATTTCTTCTGGGGATGCATCTTGTAGCAAGCGACCATTTTTCCCTAATAATAATACACGGTCTGTCATATTCAACCATGCATCTGCTTGATGGTCGATAATGAATACGCTCATTTGTCGTTCTTCTTGAATGTGTTGGATAAGGTTGATAAATGATTCGGTTGCATGTGGATCCAAATTAACCGTCGCTTCATCTAAAATAAGCAATGTCGGTTCCAATAAAAGAACGGCAGCTAAAGCAATTTTCTGTTTTTCTCCTCCTGATAATTCGTGAAGTTTCCGATGTTTATATTTTTCCATGCCGACTAATAAAAGCACTTCATCGATTTTTTCGTCCATTTCTTGCTCTTTTATCGCCATATTTTCCAATGTAAAAGCTAACTCATCGGCAACATGAATCATGCAAAATTGTGCTTCAGGATCTTGAAAGACGACACCGATCTGTTTGCTCCATGTGCCAGCTGGAGAATCTTGCAAATGTTCTCCGCGAAACCTTATGGAACCAGCTGTTTCTCCTTCCACCGCTTCCGGGTATAGTCCATTTAAACAGAGCGATAATGTACTTTTACCAGAACCGCTTGGCCCCATGAGCAATGTCACTTCATTTTCATACAATGTGACATCCAGCTCCCGTAAAACGGCCTCCTCCAATGATTCATAAGCAAATGAAAAATTTTCAATGGTGACTAATGGACGCTTTGTTTCCCTCCAGTTGCTTCCGTTTGCATGTTCATCACCGTTCACTCGTTTATGCAGCATCTTGTTCACGTTTTTTTCTAACCTCCTTTCCTAATGCATAACCATCTAATACACCTGTACATGCCAACTTATCTGCTATCCATTTTCCGAGTACACCACTTAGCAATGCTCCACTTATTAAACGAATCGAAAGCATCCCAATTAGTACAGAGGGAGCAAGATCCAGATTTCCAGAAGCGAATAATTGATACACAAAACTATATATGGCTGCGATCATTCCGGACAAAATTAGTATGCCAAGACGATAATTGTTATATTTCGTTAATAGAAATGCCGTCTCAATCCCTGCCCCTTGGATAAGCCCAATGATTAAAACCTTTGCCCCACCAGGACCACCTGCTAAAATTTCAACCCCAGCTGAAATAATTCCTGTAAAAAGGGCTGCCCCAGGCTTCCGAATGATATACATCGCAACGACAGATCCGATAAACCATAATCCAAACACAAACTCAAAACTAAATGGCGCAAGTCCAATCGGGGTTAATACATTTCGTAAAGTAGATGCAAACAACACGAAAAACATATATAGTACCCCAGCAACAACCGAAATAATCGATAACATTACAATTTCTTTCAACTTCCAATTTTTTGTCATACGTCCATACACTCCTTTGTTATGATTGTCGTGCTTTGTTGTTTGTTGATCGCTCCTTTCCTTTTTTCACCAATAAAAAAACTGCAATCCCGATAAGGAAATGCAGTCGAATATATAAATATACAAAAATAACATATATACAGTATATGCCCGGCCACACTTCCCCACGCTAGTATTATCTAGATCGGGTGCCAAGGGTCAAGGTTTACCTTTCTCAGCCATTCAACATAGCTCCCCTAGTGCTTTTAACATGTATGAAATTTTCTAACTACGATTGTACGAGATTGCATGCGAACTGTCAAGCTCCATTTTTATTCCAATGTCTGAAAATTCGAGCATCATGATGTAAATAATCAAAAGTGACCTCGATGATTTGCTTAAACATTAAGGAATCTTTTTTTCGATTAATTTTTTCGCAAAATTTTCTCCATTGTTTTTCCTTTAGCCAATTCATCGATCAATTTATCTAAATAACGAATTTCCTGCATCAATGGTTCTTCGCTCTCTTCCACGCGTACCCCACAAATGACTCCTTTAATACGTGTTCTCGCCTCATTCATTGCTGGTGCATGTGCAAAAAACGTTTCAAAATCTGTTTGTTTATCAAGTTCTGTTTCGAGTTGTTCCTGACTGTAACCTGTCAACCAACGAATGATTTCATCTACTTCTTCCTTCGTCCGCCCTTTCCTCTCCGCCTTCGTTATATAATGTGGGTACACACTCGCAAAACTCATCGTATATATTTTATGTTTTTTCATTTACATTCCTCCATCCTTTCACACTAAAACATGCATGATGATATTCCTTTAGCTTTGTTGCAATTTTTTCTATACATGCACATTCAAGATGTCACTTTTTACAATTCATCCAAACTGATCGAACAAAAAAAACCTATCACAATCATCATTGTGATAGGTATTTTTATGCGATTAACCAATCGAACCTTCCATCTCGAATTTGATTAGACGGTTCATTTCTACTGCATATTCCATTGGTAATTCTCTTGTGAATGGCTCGATGAAACCCATTACGATCATATCTGTTGCTTCTTGTTCTTCTAGTCCTCTACTCATTAAGTAGAATAACTGTTCTTCTGAAACTTTTGATACTTTCGCTTCGTGTTCAAGAGAAATATTGTCATTTAAGATTTCGTTGTACGGAATCGTATCTGACGTGGAAATATTATCTAAAATTAACGTATCACACTCGATATTCGAGCGAGCTCCTTCTGCTTTACGTCCGAAGTGAACGATACCGCGGTACGATACTTTTCCGCCGTCTTTTGAAATAGATTTCGAAACGATGGAAGAGGAAGTATTCGGTGCTAAGTGGAACATTTTCGCACCAGCATCTTGGTGTTGCCCTTTTCCAGCTATAGCGATGGAAATGGTCACACCACGTGCACCTTCCCCACGTAATAAAACAGATGGGTATTTCATCGTTAATTTCGATCCCATATTACCGTCAATCCACTCCATAGAACCGTTCGCTTCCACCGATGCACGTTTTGTAACTAAGTTGTACACGTTGTTTGCCCAGTTTTGGATAGTTGTATAACGGCATGAAGCATCTTTTTGAACGAAAATTTCTACTACCGCACTGTGTAATGAGTTTGTCGTATAGGTTGGAGCTGTACATCCTTCCACATAGTGTACAGATGCCCCTTCATCCACGATAATCAGTGTTCTTTCAAATTGTCCCATATTTTCAGAGTTAATACGGAAATATGCTTGTAAAGGTACTTTTGCTTCTACTCCTTTTGGTACGTAGATGAAAGACCCACCAGACCAAACTGCTGTATTTAATGCAGCAAATTTATTGTCTGAAGCTGGTACAACTTTTCCGAAATACTCTTTAAAATATTCTTCATGCTCTTGTAAAGCCGAATCCGTATCAGAGAAGATTACTCCTAATTTCTCTAAGTCCTCTTCTAAGCTTTGGTATACTACTTCTGATTCGTACTGAGCAGAAACCCCTGCTAAATATTTTTGTTCTGCCTCAGGAATACCTAATGCATCAAACGTACGCTTAATTTCATCAGGTACTTCATCCCAAGTTCTTCCTTGTTGTTCTGTTGGTTTCACGTAATAAACAATTTCATCAAAATCTAACTCAGATAAATCTCCACCCCATTGAGGCATCGGCTTGGAGTAGAAAATGTCTAAAGCTTTTAGACGTTCTTCTAACATCCATTCAGGTTCGTTCTTCATACGTGAAATTTCTTCCACGACAGCTTTCGTTAACCCTCTCTCCGTACGGAACACCGAAATGTCTTTATCTTGGAAACCGTATTTATATTCACCAATTTCAGGTACATTTTTAGCCACGTAAAAAACCTCCTTAAAGTTTTTACTTTTTGTGTACTCGTTCCATCGCTTTCCATGCTAATGTCGCACATTTAATACGCGCTGGAAAATTCGAGACACCTTGTAATGCTTCAATATCTTCTAATCCAAAATCATCAAAATCTATTTCTTTCCCAAGCATCATTTGTGAAAATAGCTCTGACATTGCGAGCGCTTCTTCGACAGTTTTTCCTTTAATCGCTTGCGTCATCATCGATGCAGAAGCAAGGCTGATGGAGCATCCTTCTCCTGTAAACTTAACGTCCTCTACGATATCGCCATCGAGTTTAAACTGAAGAAAAATTCTATCCCCACAAGTTGGGTTATTCATTTCTACCGTTAAAGATTCGTCTTCAAAAGTGCCACGATTACGCGGATGTTTGTAATGATCCATAATCACTTGGCGATAGAGTGTGTCTAAATCAAAATGAGACATTTCCGAAATACTCCTTTGTTTTCAAAAGACCTTCCACTAAACGGTCGACTTCTTCTACTGTATTGTATAAGTACATGCTCGCTCTCGCTGTTGCAGATACTTGTAATTCTTTCATTAATACTTGTGCACAGTGGTGACCAGCACGAATCGCAATACCTTCTGTATCAAGCACCGTTGAAACATCATGTGGATGGACTTCATCTAGATTAAATGTTACGAGTGATGCTCGTTTTCTCGGTCCATAAATAGTTAAGCCGTCAATATTACTTAATGCATCGTACGCGTAATTTGCAATATGTTCTTCATGTGCGGCGATTTCGTCTAATCCAATCTCTTCTATAAAATCAATTGCTGCACCAAGACCAATTGCTCCCGCAATGATTGGTGTTCCACCTTCAAATTTCCATGGTAATTCTTTCCATGTTGAATCGTATTTTTCAACGAAGTCAATCATTTCACCACCGAATTCTACTGGTTCCATTGCATTTAGTAAATCCTCTTTTCCATATAATACCCCAATTCCAGTTGGCGCACACATTTTATGACCACTAAATGCATAAAAATCACAATCCAAATCTTGGACGTCTATTTTCATATGTGGAGCACTTTGTGCACCATCTACGACAATGACCGCGCCATTTTCATGAGCGATTTTTGCAATTTCTTTTACTGGATTAATCGTTCCAAGAACATTTGACACGTGAGCAATCGCAACGATTTTCGTTTGATTTGTTACCGTGTTTCGCACATCTTCTAAGGTGATCGTTCCATCTTCTTGCAATGGAATATATTTTAACGTTGCACCTTTTTTCTTTGCTACTTGCTGCCATGGAATGATGTTACTATGGTGTTCCATCGGCGTAATGACGATTTCGTCCCCTTCGTTTACATTCGCTAATCCATAGCTTTGTGCCACGATATTTAGTCCTGTCGTTGTTCCTCGGTTAAAAATAATTTCTGACGTGCTTTTTGCGTTAATAAAGCGACGTGCTTTTTCACGTGCTCCTTCATAAAGGTCTGTCGCACGTGAACCTAATGTGTGAACGCCACGGTGAACGTTCGAGTTTGTAGTACGATAATAATGATCGACTGCCTCTATAACAGATATTGGCTTTTGTGACGTTGCAGATGAATCAAGGTATACTAGTGGATGTCCATTAACTTCTTGATCTAAAACTGGAAACTGCTCACGAATCGCACGAATATCCATTATTTTATCTTCCCTTCAATTAACTGTGTTAACTGATTTTTAATCGTTTCGATTGGTAACTCAGCTACTACTGGTGCCATGAATCCGTGAATGATTAAACGCTCTGCGTCTGTACGAGTAATTCCGCGGCTCTGTAAGTAGTATAATTGCATTTCATCAATACGACCAACAGATGCAGCGTGACCTGCTGTTACATCATCTTCATCGATTAATAGAATTGGGTTTGCATCCCCACGAGCGTCTGCACTTAGCATTAATACACGTGATTCTTGATCAGCGTTTGCACGAGTAGCTCCGTTATAAATTTTTCCGATAGCGTTAAAGATAGCAGTCGTTGCCCCGTTTAACACTCCACGCTGTGAGATTTGACCATCTGTATCTAATCCAAAGTGTACGGTTTTCGCTGAAAAGTTTTGGATATTCTTACCAGTACCAACTGTTACAGTACGTAAGTTTGAAACAGAGCCATCTCCTTCTAAATGAGTAGCGTTTTCTGAAATCGTGTTTCCTTCGTTCATCTGTCCTAAAGCCCAATCAATAGTAGCTTGTGGCCCAGTTACTCCACGACGATTTACATATGTTGTTGTACCATTTGCAAAGTGGTCTACCGCTCCGAATGATACATATGCATTCGCACCCGCATATACTTCTGCAATCACATTCGCTACTGTTTCTTCCTCTTCATTGGAAGAAATATAGTTCTCCACATATGTCACTTCCGCATCGTCTTCTGCTACCACAATGACATGATTGAATAATGCTGTTTCATTATCTTCTTGCCAAAAAATAGCTTGAAGTGGTGTGTCGATTTTTACGCCTTTTGGAACGTAAATGAATGCCCCACCGTTCATTAATGCTGCATGTAAAGCTGTTAATTTATGCTCATCTACTGTTACTGCATTTTTCATATAATATTTTTTCACTAATGCTTCATGTTCTTGAAGTGCAGTGAAAATATCTGTAAAAATAACGCCTTTATTTTTTAAGTCGTCATGTAATGCATTAAATGCAACTGTTTCATTGCGTAAAATTAAAATGTTTTCTGGTCTGTTCTCTTGATCAATAAATGCTTCTAATCTTTCAGGTAGTTCTGATAAAGAAGCAATTTTTTCTCCTTGAGCACGATGTTTGAATTGTAAAAAATTCCATCTATTGATATTCGTTTTGTCTGGTTTAGGCATGTCGATTGAGTTTGCTAAGTCTAACCCTTCTAAACGAAGTTCAGTCATCCAATTTGGTTCGTTAAATTCTTTTGAAAAATTTTCAACATAGTCTTTATCGAATGGTATTTGAGTTACTGTAGTCATTGAACTATCCCTCCTAACGATTAAGCGTTTTGTCCAACAGTTTCGTCTTCAATCCCTAATTCTTCCTTGATCCACTCGTATCCGTCTTTCTCTAAGCGTTCAGCTAATTCTACGCCACCTGATTTCACGATACGTCCTTGCATAATAACGTGTACGAAATCTGGTTTGATGTAGTTTAATAAACGTTGGTAGTGTGTAATAATTAAGCATCCAATATTTGATTCTTCACGGATATTGTTTACTGCATCTGAAACGATACGTAAAGCGTCAATATCTAATCCAGAGTCAATCTCGTCTAATACTGCGATTGCTGGATTTAATAATTTCATTTGTAAAATTTCGTTACGTTTTTTCTCCCCACCTGAGAATCCTTCGTTTAGGTAACGTTGTGCCATATTTTTGTCGATTTCTAATTCTTCTAGAGCACCATCCATTTCTTTAATGAATTTCATTAGAGAAATTTCGTCTCCTTCTTCACGACGTGCGTTGATAGAAGAACGTAAGAAATCTGATGTTGTCACACCGCTAATTTCGCTCGGGTACTGCATCGCTAAAAATAGACCAGCACGTGCACGCTCATCAACTTCCATTTCTAATACTTCTTCTCCGTTTAATAAAATGCTACCGCTTGTTACTTCATATGATGGGTGCCCCATAATTGCAGAAGCTAATGTTGACTTCCCTGTTCCGTTTGGCCCCATAATAGCGTGGAACTCACCGCTCTTTATCGTAAGATTAATCCCTTTTAATATCTCTTTACCTTCAACAGAAACATGAAGATCTTTAATTTCTAAAGTATTTGTTGACATATAGATACCTCCACTACATGAATTTAATTTTTAGGTCTCTTCAACCTATGTTTGATTCTCATTACAATATTAAACGATAGCGTGGCATTTTTCAAATGTTACGGTTTTAAAAACTATGTATTCTCTAAGTTTTTTCTCATCGAGCGATTGGATGAATCGTTGACTGACCCTATTTCCATTCTCATTTAAGTGCGTTTTATCAATAATAGTTATCATTTAATATTTATTTTTTTCGTTTGTGGTCAGGGGGAGATTGGATGGATATTTTTGAAGGGAGAGTGAGGTGGGTGTTTTGCTTTTACTTGGGTTGGAGTAATATGCCGGATATCCGCAAGTGGAACGACTTTTTCACTTTTATTTGCGGAATTAACTCATATATCCGCAAGTGGAACGGCTTTTCCGCTTGTACTTGCGGAATTATCCCATATATCCGCAAGTGGAACGACTTTTTCGCTTGTTCTTGCGGAATTATCCTATATATCCGCAAGTGGAATGGCTTTTCCGCTTGTACTTGCGGAATTAACTCATATATCCGCAAGTGGAACGGCTTTTTC
>NZ_JBBKBG010000015.1:0-54466 GCF_037892545.1 Pseudogracilibacillus sp. ICA-222130 | reverse complement strand
TACTATTTAATTACAATTGCAAAATAATGTCCATTGTGATAAATTATATAAGGTATGTATACACACATATGCAGTTAGGAGGGATTCGTATGTCAAGAAAATGTGTTGTTACTGGACGTAAAACTGGAACTGGAAACCACCGTTCACACGCTATGAACGCTAACAAACGTAAATGGAAAGCGAACGTACAAAAAGTTAGAATTATGGTTGATGGAAAGCCTCAAAAAGTATACGTTTCTGCACGTGCTTTAAAATCAGGAAAAGTTGAACGTGTATAATCGACTTTTTATACAAAAATAGACGTCATCGTCTTCATGACAATGGCGTCTATTTTTCTCGTCTTATAACGTGAATTTATGTAACATTTCTTGTAATTTTTGTCCAACTAAACTTAAGTCATGACTTGCACTTGTAACATCTTCCATTGCACTACTTTGTCCTTCAATACTCGCTACGGTTTTTTTCGTGTTTTCCACTACTGTATTAGTGATTGTTTCTACTTGTTTCATGATATCATTGACCTGATCACTTGTCGCTGCCATTTGTTGGGTGGAAGCAGATACATCTTGCATTTCATTCGTTACACATTGAATACTCATAATAATTTCTTCCATTGCTTTTGTCGTTTGTGCTGCAATATCAATTCCAGTCTCAGATTCTTGTTTTCCTTTATCCATCGTCACAACAGCCTGTTCAACATCCACATGAATTGTTTGAATTAATTGAGCTATTTCATCTACAGATTGTTTCGATTGATCTGCTAAGGTACGTACTTCTTCGGCAACAATGGCAAATCCTCTACCGTGCTCTCCTGCTCGTGCTGCTTCTATTGCTGCATTTAGTGCAAGCAAATTCGTTTGTTCCGCAATATCCGTAATCGCATATAACATTTCTTCAATACGCTTAGATTGGCTTACTAATCGTTGAATCACTTTTTCAATATCCAGATTTGTATCATTAATTGCTTGCATTTGTGTGACAACCTTTTCAATTGTTTCATGCCCTGCTTGTGCTTCTTCTAACACTTGGACAGCAGAGTTTGTTGCATTCGTTGCTGCACTAGCAATCGTTTCAATACCTGTATTCATTTCCTGCATATTCATAGCAGTCTGCTCCACATAATCATGTTGTGTTTGTGCACCAGTAGCGAACCCTTCCATTAATTGCTCCATTTGACGGTTCGCTTCTAATGATTGATCAGCACTTGCAAATAGTTCTTCGGATGAGGCAGCAACAAGCTCAGATGTTGTCGCCACTTGAGTCATGACATCTTCTAATTCTTCTACCATCACCTCGAATGATGTACTTAATTGACCAACTTCATCTTGACGATTATTTGGTAAAGAAGTAATTTGTTCACTTGCTGCTTTTAGATTTCCAACTGCAATTTTTTCTGCAATTTCTTTAATGGTCTGTAATGGACGCATTTGTTTTAACACATAATATAATAGACCAATAGATGTAACGATAAAAATAACGACAAATACAATTAAGACAATAGGCAATACCTTTTTCATTACATTGTCCGTAATTGTTTGTACTTTTTCTGCACTAATATCCACAGCAATGATACCAATAGCATTTCCATTTTCATCTTCCAACGGGGCTAATGCGGTTAAAAAATCCCCGTATATTTCATTTTCTCGTATTTCAGTAGAAATGATTGCACCATCTAAAACAGATTGTAATAACTCTGGACTATATGTCGTCGTTTCCTCTTTGATTGCTGTTTGAACTTCAGCATTTTCTGGCTGACCATTAATCATAACATATGACTTATCGTCTTCTAACGAAATCGTATATACGTACAGTAAATCCGCTTTTTCGCGAAAATCATTCATGGATGTTTTTAGTTCTCTATATACGTCATCCTCTTTTTGCTGTTCTAAAAATTGTTTATATGTCGGAACATCCATATAATTTTTACTATTTTCAACAGCCTCTTCTGCATATAATGCTAATGTTTTCTCCGTCGAAACCTTTCCCATATATTGAAGTAAAATAATTCCAACAATCATTAATAAGAAAATCATACTTAAAGTAATGGCAACCATTTTTATCGCTAAACTTTTCCTATTCCACTTAATCTTCACTATCAAACACTCCTTTATACCCATTTTATTTATTTTATATAGGAAACAATAACTATTATACAACTGAATTCTATTAATTCCAGTATTGTAAAATAGATAAAAAGTTCTGAATTTACTGTGAAAATAGTGAAATAGGTATTACATACATAAAAAGCCACACTTCCTAGTAGCTTACTACAAGAAGTATGGCTTTATTATATGTGACAATTTTATAATTATTTCAAACTAATTACGAGAACAAATGATATGACCTGAACGAATCAGCACGACATCGAAACTTACATCATATAATCACTCTTCATTCTTTTTTCCATATATTGATGAATAATTTCACTATATTGCTCATAAATCGCGGCAATTTTATCGTATAAAATTTCATTTATTTGCCTCCTCCATCGTTCAAGTTAGCTTGACATTTTTTCTACTAATATTCTATGTACAAAGCTATATTTTAGAACAATGGAAGCAAAATTAATCTAATGTTACTTGACGAATAGCTGTAATTGCAGCTGCACGGTCTTCCTTATTATATACTGCACTTCCAGCTACAAGAACATCAGCGCCTCTATCTGTACATAATTTGGCAGTGTCTACATTGACACCACCATCAATTTCAATTTCAAATGAATATCCATGTTCCTTTCGCAATGTATGTAACTTTTCAATTTTAGGAAGTACTTCATGAATAAATGATTGTCCACCAAATCCTGGATTTACTGTCATGACTAACACCATGTCCACAGTGGATAATATTTCTTCAATGCTTGATACAGGTGTCGCCGGATTAATGACGACTCCCGCTTTTACTCCATTATCTTTAATTAATTGTATTGTACGGTGCAAATGTCGACAAGCCTCTTGATGAACTGTAATAATATCAGCTCCCGCTTTAGCAAATGCAGGGATATACTGATCTGGATGTTCAATCATTAAATGAACATCTAAAGGTAATGTCGTAATTGGACGAATCGCATCTACAATAAGTGGACCAATAGTAATATTTGGTACGAAATGGCCATCCATCACATCGACATGTATATAATCTGCTCCACCACGTTCCACATCTTTTATTTCTTCTCCTAATTTTGCAAAATCTGCAGATAAAATCGAAGGCGCTATTTTTGTCATCCTTAATACCTCGGCTTTCTTTCCATTATTTCTTGTAAAAATTGTACGTAATGATCATAACGATACTGTTTAATTTCCTTATTTTCAACTGCTGCTTTTACAGCACATTTTGGCTCTTTAACATGTAAACAACTTCTAAATTTACAATAACTACTTATCTCACTTATTTCAACGAATCCATGCATCAATTGTTCATGGTCCATGTCATCAAAATCTATGGAACTAAATCCTGGGGTATCTGCAACTAATCCTTCTCCTACGTCGTGTAATTCCACATGTCTCGTCGTATGTTTCCCACGACCTAAACTCATGGAAATTTCACCTGTTTCAATCGATAAGGATGGATTAATCGTATTTAATAGAGTTGATTTACCCGCACCAGATTGCCCCATTAATACCGTAATCTCATTTTTTAATAATGTTTTTAAAAATGCGATTTCATCGTCTTTTTGTAAGCTAACGATGAACACATCGTAACCTAATTGTTCATAATCTGCTTTATATGCGTCCATCTTCATTAATTCTTTTTCTGTTGCAAGGTCTTTTTTTGTCATGACAATACATGGTTTAATTCCTTTTAATTCCGTGATGACAAGAAAACGATCCAACAAATATGGGTTGAAGGAAGGAGCAGTAATGGCATTTACAATTACTGCTTGTGTAATATTAGCAATAGGCGGTCGTACAAATTCATTTTTTCTTTCTTCAATTGTCGTAATATATCCTTCTAAATCGCCAGATTCCTTGAACCAAACATAATCACCGACAAGAGGAGTTATTTTTTTGTTCCGAAATACGCCTCGTCCTTTACAAGCATATAGTGCATTTTCAGTTTGAACATAATAGAATCCACTTAATGCTTTTACAATTCTTCCTTCTTTCATTTAATCCCCGTCCTCATATGATATCGTCTTATTTAAAATTTCTTCTCCATCCCGGACTACTTTATATGTCGCTTCCTCATCAGGATCGATCACTAAAGTTAAGGTATATTGCTCATCTTTTTTTATTTCTTCCACATACAACGGTTTATCCATCGATGTATTTTTATCCTCTACGAATACTTCTACCTTTTGGGTTGTTGCTAGTTCCCCATCTTCATCCTCTTTTGGTTTAAACGGGACCGTAAATGTAACAGAATGAGATTTTGCTGGCAATTCTTCCGGGCCGACAGACACCGTCACTTTAATCGTATCTCCCTCTTCTACATCTGTATTTGCTTCAGGACTCTGCCCCATAATTTTACCTTCTTCTACATCATCTGAATAATCTTCCGTTACTTCTAATTTTAAATTATTTGTTTCTGCATATGCTTTTACATCATTTAATGACTGACCAACTAAGTTATTTAAGCTGATTTTTTTAGGACCACCACTAATTTCAAATATAACTTTCGTTTCACTTGGAACAACATCCGATTTTGGTGCTGGTTGAATCTGGGTTAAAATTTCGCCAACTGAACGGTCTGATTCCTTTTCGTATGCAATAATATCTTCAAAACCTAACCCTTCTAATACTTTTTCTACTTGTGAAAATTTATCTCCGACATAATCGTCCATTTCCAATGTTTCTTTTCCATCACTAACAAACATTTTAACAATGGATGTCTCTTTTACTTTTTTCCCCTTAACAGGTGTCGTTTTTGTCACATATCCTTCTTCTACATCTTCAGAAAAGGTCATTTCTTTTTCGACTTCCAAGTTTAAGTCATCTAAAATATCTTCTGCTTCATCTGCTTCTTTGCCAACGACATCCGGTACTTCCACTTCTTTCGGGGTAGTAAGTAAAACAATAGCAATAATACTTATAATGACAAGTGCTAGTATAAGTAAAACGATTTTTGTTTTACGAAATCGCTTCTTCTTTTTCGGCTTTGCATCCTTTTCTTCCGCTTTTGCAGGTTTTTCTTCTATCTTTTTCGTTTCTTCCGCATGATGAACTAGTGTTTCATCTGCACTCGTATCTTTTAATTGATCATCTGTAATAACAGGAATTGCCTTTGTTTCCTCGCCAGCTTCAAATGGTGGTGTATATTTTGCTACATTTGCTAATGATGGATCTAATGCATGTACTAATGCATCTTCCATTTCATGTACGGAATTATACCGATGAAACGGATCCTTTGCTGTTGCTTGTAATATAATGTTTTCCACACTTTGAGGTACTTCAGACCGTAATGTTCTTACAGACGGTGTATCATTTTGTAAATGTTTCAATGCAATGGATATAGGTGACTGTCCTGAAAAAGGCACTTGTCCCGTTAGCAATTCGTATAATACGATACCTAAGGCATAAATATCTGATTTTCTTGTCGCCATCCCACCTCGGGCTTGTTCTGGTGATAAATAATGTACAGAACCTAATATAGAATTTGTTTGTGTTAAAGAGGTTGCACTTAACGCTACTGCGATTCCAAAGTCTGTTATTTTTACATTACCATATTCATCCATTAAAATATTTTGTGGCTTAATATCGCGGTGCACAAGTCCGTTTGCATGTGCATGTGCAATCGCATCTGTTAATTGTTTCATGATCTGAATCGATTGTTCCACGTCTAATGGTCCATGTTCTTGAATAAATTCTTTCAAGGTCGATCCTTCCACATATTCCATGACCATATATAAAATATTGCCTTCTTCCCCTACATCATAAATACTTACGATATTCGGATGCGTTAAGCTCGTTGCAGCTTGTGCTTCACGATCAAATCGCGCAATAAACTCAGGATCATTTGCGAACTCCAAACGTAACACTTTAATGGCTACTTCTCTATCTAAAATCACATCATGTGCTAAATACACATTAGCCATTCCACCGCCACCAATTGTTTTTTCTATACGGTAACGTTCATTTAAAACATGTCCTTCTAACATAGTTGATCACCTACTTTACCAATAGGTCGATTACGGACAATAGATATCGTTATATTATCTTCTCCGCCTCTTTTATTCGCTTCTTCAATTAATCCATTTGCAACTAGATCTATATCTTTCATTTCGCGTAAACCATGTTCCAATTCTTCATCAGAAACTTTATTCGTCAAGCCGTCAGAACATAATAATAAAAGATCATCTTCCTCCCAAATGATTGTTCTAACATCTGCTTGCGCTTGGTGGTCTGTTCCAAGAGCCCTTATCAGAACATTTTTTTGTGGATGTTTTTCCGCTTCTTCTTTCGAAATTTCCCCAGTACGTATCAATTCATTTACTAAAGAATGATCTTCTGTAATTTGATCAAATTTTTCACTCGTCAATAAATAACAACGACTATCACCAACATGTGCGACCGTTACAAATTCGAACGTACAAATTGTCATAACGACCGTTGTTCCCATTCCTTTTAATGAGTCATTTTCTTTTGATTGTTGTAAAATTTCTGCATTCATTTTATCAATCATATTTTTTAACCAAATTTCGGCTTCCATCGGAGTGACAAATCTCTCTGCATTTTTCCAAGCTTCACGTGCAAGTTGTACAGCGAGTTGGCTGGCCACTTCTCCTGCTTGATGACCTCCCATTCCATCTGCAACAATTGCTAAAGCTTGTTCATGTTCATTGATTAAAATAGCTCCCGCATCTTCATTAGTTGAACGTACTTGTCCACGATCCGTTTTTATTTTCCCATCCACATGCTCACCTCATTCCATCCTAGTCTATCTAAAAAAAAGAATTATTATGTGCAACATCTTTGCCTATTTTTTCACCAATCTTGTAATGAAAAATCCATCTGCATTCAGTGTTTGCGGAAATAATTGTATTCCTTTCTCTGTAATATGTGCTGCATCAGCAAACATTTCTTTACACATCGTTATAAATGATTTGTCTACTTTAAAATCTGTATGTTCCGCTAAAAATGCTTGAACAACTGCTTCATTCTCTATCGTATTAACTGTACATGTACTGTATATAAGTTTTCCATTTTGTTTTAATAATGGTGCAATTTCTTTTAATATAGCAATTTGTACTTTTTGTAAAGCTTCCATATCTTTTTCCTGTTTATGATATTTAATGTCTGCTTTAGAACGAAGTACACCAAGCCCAGTACATGGAGCATCCACTAGAATACGGTCGAACGTCTCATTTTCATGTTCTTCCCTTAATGTTCGAGCGTCTTTTGCTGCAACAGTAATATTTTCAATTCCAAGTCTTATAGCATTGTTTCGAATTAATTTCGTTTTATTTTTGTGTAAATCATATGCATAAATGTCCCCTATTTGATGCATCATTTCTCCAACGTATGTTACTTTTCCACCTGGGGCACTACATGTATCGAGTACTGTCATTCCTTCTGCTACGTCCAAACAATAGCTTGCAAACATCGAGCTATAATCTTGCACCGTTATATACCCATCTTTTAATAAATTTGTTTTCAATACATTCCCATGTACAATTTTAAGAGCATCTGGTACAAAAGTACATGCAGTCGCTTCTATCCCGTGACTTTTCAATCTTTCCATTACCATTTCACGAGTCGTTTTTAATTGGTTGACACGGATATACATTGGTTTTTTCACATTGTTTTTTATGCACATTTCTTCTGTTCGTTCATATCCATATGTTTGAACCCAATAAGAAACTAACCATGTAGGATGACTCGTTTTAATGGCTAAACGTTCTATTTGATTTGGGATCGTATCAAGACTAGGAGGACCTTGACGTTGAAATGAACGTAAAACACCATTCACAACACTAGAAATACCTTTATGACCTCGCTTTTTAGCAATTTCTACCGCTTCATTGATTACTGCATATGAAGGTATTTGATCCAAATATACTAATTGAAAAATAGACATACGTAATAAAACACGTACCCAATCTTGTAAATTTTTCTGTTTCGTTATAAATGGTTGTACATAAAAATCTAAAGTCATTTTTCTTTCAATTGTCCCATAAACAATTTCAGTTAATAAAGCTGCATCTTTTTCATGCACTTTTCCTTGATCTATTACTTGATTTATTAATAAATGACTGTAACTACCTGATTTCTCTACCCTTAAAAGAAGTTCTAATGCAACTTCACGTACATTTTTCATTTTGGTCACTCCAGCACCTGTCCTACTTGAAATAATTGTTTATTTCCACGTAACAACTCTTTCACGGACATTTTTTTCTTGCCTGCAAGTTGAACTTCTGTAATACGTACAGCCCTTTCATCTCCACATACCACATCAATAGCTTCCTCATCTACGTGGGCGATTTCACCTGCTCGTTTACTAGGATACTCATTGATAGATTTCTCGCCCCACCATACTTTCATCGTTTTTCCTTCATGTGTTGTATAGGCAACAGGCCATGGATGTAACCCACGAATATGGTTATACACCTCTTCTTGTGTACGAGTAAAATCGATTTTCTCTTGTTCTCGTGTTATGTTTGGAGCAAATGTCGCTTTTGTTTCATCCTGTTCTATGCGATCATTTGTTTTTTCAAAAAGTGCCGGCAATGTCTCTATTAGTAAGTGTGCGCCAATTTCGGATAATTTATCATGCAGCGAACCTACATGATCCTCTTCTTCAATCCGAATTGCTCGTTGTGAAATTATATCTCCAGCATCTAATTTTTCAGCCATATACATGATGGAAATACCTGTCTCTTTTTCTCCTTGTAAAATAGCGTAGTGGATCGGTGCCCCACCACGTAATTTCGGCAATAAAGAGGCATGTACATTAATACATCCAAATGGAGGATGTTCTAATAATTCTTTTGGCAATAATTGACCATATGCAGCTGTAACGATTAAGTCTGCATCATAGGCAAATAACGCTTCATAACTATCTTTTAATTTTTCTGGCTGGTATACAGGGATATCATGTTTCAAAGCTGCTTCTTTCACCGGTGGGGCTGTAAGTACACGTTTTCTCCCAACCGGTCGATCTGGTTGTGTGACGACTAAAACAACTTCATAATTTGCTTGTACTATACTTTCTAAAATAGGCACTGCAAAATGCGGTGTTCCCATAAAAATAATTTTCTTCATATTATATTCCTTTCTACATCAATTGATATGGATTCATATCGACTATAATTTGTACATTTTGCTTTCGCTCATCTTGTAATTGTTCTAAAATATGATCCATCTCTTTCTCCAATGTTGGTTCATAACGATATTTAACCATCAACTGGAAACGATATTTATTTTTGATTCGAGCAATTGGTGATGGTGTTGGACCTAAAATAATGGATTGTGCTTGTAATGTTGGTTGTAACATTTGTACGATCTTATTCGCGACTTCATGTACTTTAAACATATTTTCATGCGAAATCGTCACAAGCATTAAATAAACATATGGTGGATATTTAAAAGTTCGTCTTAATCGCATTTCTTTTTCATAAAACTCCATATAATTATACTTGCTTGCTAAGTCGATACTATAATGGTCTGGTGTATATGTTTGAACAATTACTTTTCCTTCTAATTCATGCCGACCAGCACGACCACTTACTTGTGTTATTAATTGAAATGTTTTTTCAGCTGAACGAAAATCTGGTAAATGTAACATCGAGTCTGCTGCTAGCACACCTACTAATGTCACATTTTCAAAATCGAGTCCTTTTGCAATCATTTGTGTACCGAGAAGAATATTCGCTTCTTTGTTCGAAAATTTTTGTAATAAGCGCTCATGAGCTCCTTTACGACGTGTTGTGTCGTTATCCATTCGAATGACGGATGCTTCAGGCATTAATTTGATCAATGCTTCCTCTACTCTTTCTGTTCCCGTTCCAAAAAAGCGAAATAATTCACTTTCACAGCTTGGACAATGTGCAGGCATTGGTTGTTCATGTGTACAATAATGACATTTCAAGCGATGATCTCCTTTATGGTAAGTTAAGGAAATATCACAATTCGGGCATTGCTCCACATGACCACAATCACGACATAAAGCAAAGGTGGAATAGCCTCGTCGATTTAATAATAAAACGACTTGTTCTCCACGTGCCATGCATGCTTTCATTTCTTCCATTAATGTCCGAGAAAACATCGTTCGGTTACCTGCATGTAATTCAGCTCTCATATCTACGATGTCTACTTTCGGCATTGGCTGATTATTTGTACGTTGTTCTAATGTTAGCAATGTATATACATCTTTTTTTGCACGAGCAAATGACTCCAATGTTGGGGTTGCACTACCTAGTACAACTGGGCAACTATGTAGAGATGCCCTTTTAATTGCTACATCTCTTGCATGATAACGAGGTGTTTCCTCTTGTTTATAGGTCGTTTCATGTTCTTCATCAATAATAATAATGCCTAAGTTTTCAAAAGGGGCAAATATAGCCGACCTTGCTCCAACTACGACTTGTACTTCTTTTCGTTGTATTTTCCTCCACTCATCATATTTTTCACCGGTAGATAATCCACTATGCATCACAGCAACTTTGTCTCCGAAGCGGCCTTTAAACCGCTGTACCATTTGGGGCGTAAGTGATATTTCTGGAACGAGACAAATTGCCTCTTCCCCACGATTTAACACTTTCTCAATCGACTGTAAATATACTTCCGTTTTTCCACTTCCTGTTACTCCATGTAGTAAAAATGTTGTATCTTGTTCCTCTTGGATTGATTCGTGGATACGATTCACTGCGATTTGTTGTTCATCCGTCAATGTTAAATTAGTCGTTTTCTCAAAGTCTCTATCATATGGATTACGATACACTTCTACTCTTTTTTCTGTTAAATATCCTTTATCTAATAACGGTTTAATATTACTTCGTTGTATATTTAATTGATCACAAAGTAACTTTTGGTCTATCGGATCTGGATATTCTATAAAATATGCGATAATTTGTTTTTGTCTTTTCGCGCGATTATCCATTTCTTCATATACCTTTTTTAATGTTGATTTGTCAGTAGGAATAATCATCGTTTTATACTGTTTTGTAATATTTGATGTAACAACATACACAACTTGTACTACTTTTTCATCTATAAGCTCTTTTAAGATTCTATGACCAAATTTTTCAATAAAATCATCATATGGAACGGATTGTTTTTTATGAAAAAATGCAGCCACATCCGTTGGCAACATACTATCATCTATTCTTTGTATCTCTTTATCATATGTGGAACGTAAAGCTTGAGGTAACATCGCTTTATACGTCGAAATATATAACGATAAAGTTTTATGGGCTAACCACTTCCCAACGTGCAATAATTCTTCCGTTAAAACAGGAGCGATATCTAACACATCGATTATTTCCTTCAATGTTTCATAGGAAGAATGATTGACAAGAGAATCGACAAATCCTGTAATTTTACGTGGACCAAATGGAATGACAACACGCATCCCTGGCTGCACAATTCCTTTTAATCTTTCTGGAATTTCATAATCAAATGTTTGATTCACCATGCTCGACGGTACATCCACGATTACTTTCGCAATATTCAAGGACGATCATCCTTCATATCATCTACAATTTTTTGCAAAATTTGTACTGAAATATCTTCTTTCGATGCTAATGGAATATGTGTCTCTTCTAGGTCTTTATTTACATATGTCACAATGTTTGTATCGTGTCCAAAACCGGCACCATCAGATGAAACGTTATTAATAACGATTGCATCTAAATGTTTTTTCTGTAATTTTCCAATACCATATTCGATTGGGTCGTTCGTTTCAGCGGCAAATCCAACAAGATATTGGGATGTTTTCTTTTCCCCTAATGACTGTAAAATATCTTTCGTACGCTCCATTTCAATGACTAAATTTCCACCTTGTTTTTTCATTTTTTGATCAAACGTTTCCTTAGGACGATAATCCGCCACTGCTGCTGCCTTAATAACAATGTCTACCTCTTCATAATAACGCCACATAGCATCATACATATCTTCCGCACTTATAACATCGACACGTGTAATATTCGGATGATGAACACCCAAACTCGTCGGACCAGCAACTAACGTTACCTTCGCACCAAAATTTGCTGCCGTTTCCGCTAGAGCGAATCCCATTTTTCCTGTCGAACGATTAGAGAAAAAACGAACAGGATCAAGTACCTCTCTAGTTGGACCAGCAGAAATTAACACATGTTTTCCAGCTAATAATTCAGCGTTTTTTTGGTGATCTTCAATAGCTTGTATAATCGTAAGTGGTTCTTCTAAGCGACCCTTTCCAACATACCCACATGCTAAATATCCTGCACCAGGTTCAATGAAATGAAAACCTAAACCAGCTAATTTTTTCATATTTTCCTTGATGACCGGATGATCATACATATGTACATTCATTGCAGGGGCAATATAAATATCTGCCCTTGTAGCGAGTAATATCGTCGTTAACATATCATCTGCAATACCGTTTGCTAATTTACTAATCATATTCGCTGTCGTTGGAGCAATGATTGCCACATCAGCCCAGTCGGCTAAATCAATATGTGCTATCTTTCTAGCATCTTTCTCATCAAAAGTATCGATAAACACTTCATTTCTCGATAATGCTTGGAATGTTAATGGTGAAACAAACTTCATCGCGTTTTCAGTCATGACAACTTTCACATCTGCGCCTAATTGTGTCAATTTACTTGTTAAATCACATGCTTTATATACTGCAATGCCTCCTGAGACACCTAGTAAAACTTTTTTATTTTTTAACATGCTGTATCACCTCTTTAAAATATAGACGTCAAATAATAAAGGAAAAAGACGAACGATTTGTTATCGTACCTTAGCCATTTAAAATAAAAAATTATTTAAACGGTTAAAGGCTCAAATACAAAGATCATGTTCGTCTTTTCTTACTTTCTATTTCCAAAAGTTTTTATGCCTCTTCTTTTAATACTAATTTTTCTTCTTGAATCTCTTCTAAAGCAATCCCAACGGGTTTAATCGATGTTGGATTTTCTATTGGTGTATTCCCTTCATCTTGCAATTCTCTTGCACGACGTGATGATATTGTTACCAGTGTATACTTTGAATCAATCTTCTTTAATAGGTTATCAATTGATGGTTCTAACATTTTTTGTTCATCCTTCCAATATTTTTTGATATGCTGCTTCAATTCTTTCTCTTTTACAATGTTCACTCGTAATAATTGCCTTTACTTTTTGAACTGCTTGATCTACATCATCATTGACGACAACATAATCGTATTCAGACATCAACCTAATTTCTTTTTCCGCTTCTTTTAGTCTATTACGAACAAGATCATCAGATTCTGTCCCACGTCCAATAATTCGATTTTTTAATTCTTCCAAACTAGGTGGAAATAAAAAGATAAAGACACCTTCAGGGAAGTTTTCCTTTACTTGTAATGCACCTTGTACTTCAATCTCAAGGAATACATCGTTTCCTTTTTCTAATTGTTCTTCCACATATGCACGTGGTGTACCATAATAGTTCTGAACATATTGTGCATGTTCCAATAGTTCTCCATTTTGAATCATTGCCTCAAATTGTTCTTTCGTTGTATAAAAATAATCGATACCTTCTTGTTCGCCCGTACGTTTTTCTCTCGTCGTTGCTGACACCGAATATTTTAAATGTGTTTCCTGTTCAAATAAATGTTGTCTTACCGTCCCTTTACCGACACCTGATGGTCCAGATAAAATAAATAAAATACCTTTCTGTTCAAACAACCTGTATCCTCCTAATTAGTCTTCTGTCATCTCATCTTGCGTTAATACTCTTTGTCCAACTGTTTCAGGTTGTACAGCTGATAAAATAACATAGGAACTATCTGTAATAATGACTGCTCTCGTTCTTCTACCATATGTCGCATCAATTAAATTATTATTCTCTCTCGCTACTTGAACAATTCTTTTAATCGGTGCTGATTCTGGTGACACAATGGAAATGATTCGATTTGCTGAAACAACATTTCCAAATCCGATATTAATTAGTTGTAAAGCCAAAATTGCACCCCCTAATAGTATACCATGAATGTTTCATTCTATATTTTGAACCTGTTCTTTAATTTTTTCGTTTTCACTTTTTAATGTAACGACTAATTCACTCATCAATGGATCAATGGACTTTGAACCAATCGTATTTATTTCCCTGTGTATTTCTTGATTAATAAAATCTAATTTTCTTCCAACCGCACCTTCTTCTTTCAACACATTGGTGAAATGTCGAAAATGACTTTGTAAGCGAGTAATTTCTTCGGTAATCTCGCCTTTCTCGGCTAAAAGTGCAATTTCTTGCAATACATTTGTTCCTTCTATTTGTATATGTTCGCCTATGTAAGTTTCAATTCTCTCTTGAATACGGGATTTATACGCCTCCATGATGATGGGAGCACGCTCTTTTATTTGTTCAACGAGATCTTTCATTGTATGAAGCCGGTTCATGATATCTTTGAGTAAAAAGTTCGCTTCTTCTTCCCGTTTTCTCTTCACTTCATTTAATACATCTTCCATACAATGAAAAAATTTCTCCTGAAATGCATCAAGCTTTTTAGGTTTTTCTTGCACAGAAAAAATGTCTTCATGATGAATAAAGGAATGAATGGAAAGGTCGTTTTTCAATCCATATGATGACATTAACTCAGTTGCCTTATTCAAATAGGCCTGTAGCAATGGTTCATCTACATGTAACTCTTTTTCCATAAATGCATCTCCAGCTATCGATACATATACTTCCACTCTTCCTCGTAAAAAATAACGTTGAATGAGTTGTTTCATATCTAATTCGAAAGCCTGTAATATACGAGGCATTTTTGGAACAAAGTCTAAGTAACGACTATTGATTGTTTTTATTTCGATCGTACAAGTTGTATTCCCTACATGGAACTCACTTATACCGTATCCTGTCATACTCATTACCATTATCATCACTCCAATAATTTATATTATACAATTTTACGTGAAAATTCTCTATTAATATGTGATGATAAGGAATGTTTTAAGAAATGTTATTTTTTGCGATGTTTCGTGAAAATACTAACAATAGTAGGAATACTCCCTAATAACACTATCATACCCCAATCTCCCTTTAATAAAGGAACCGTTTGGAAAATTTGTTGTAAAAATGGGACATATAACACGACCAATAATAAAACAAGTGATGAAAGAACTGCACCTACTAAATATAGATTACCAAAAGGGGATCTCGTCCATATCCCTCTTTCATTTCGGCAATCAAAAACATGAATCAATTGTGCAACAATAATCGTTGAAAATGCAATCGTTCTTGCATAGGTAATATCATTCGATATGTGGTAACTGACAATAAAAGCAATTAATGAAACAAGTCCAATTAATAATCCTCTCGAAATGATTTTCCAACCTAATCCTCTTGACAAAATCCGTTCATTTGGATGCCGAGGTTTTTCATTCATGACATTTTTTTCTGGTCTATCCATACTTAATGCCATTGCTGGTAAACCATCCGTTACTAAATTGACCCATAATATTTGCACTGGGATAAGTGGCAATGGATACGACAATAAAATTGCAAACAACATTAATATGATTTCTCCAACATTCGAGGTTAATAAATAGCGAATAAATTTTCGAATATTTTCATATATATTTCGTCCTTCTTTGATCGCTTCCTGTAAGGTTATAAAATTATCATCCATTAATACGATAGAAGAAGCTTCTTTCGTTACATCTGTTCCAGTAATCCCCATACTTATTCCGATATTACTCTGTTTTATTGCTGGTGCATCATTCACCCCATCCCCTGTCATTGCCACGATATGTCCTTTTGCTTGAAATGCTTCTACAATGCGCAATTTATGTGTAGGAGTGACACGTGCAAATACATTTATGTTGGAAACTACTTCTTGTAGCTTCGCATCTGACATATGTTCTAATGTTTTTCCATCCAACACTTCATTATGAGTATCGTTTACAATGCCTACTTCTTTCGCAATCGCACTTGCTGTAAGTGGATGATCTCCAGTAATCATTACCGTTTGAATACCCGCATTTCGACATGTAGCGATTGCTTTTTTCACTCCTTTACGAGGTGGATCAAATAATCCATACATCCCTAAAAAAATACAATCATTTTCATCTACTGTGGAGCCTTTTATTTCTTTCATTGCAATTGCAATAACACGATACGCTTTTTCTGCCATATGTTCCGCCGCTTTTTGCAACTTCCTATTGTCGGCGGATCGTTTTTTTCCAGCAGTATCTAGCTGGTAACGACTTCGTGGAATAATTTCCTCTGGTGCTCCTTTCATAATAAAATATCTTTTTCCATCTTCACCTTCTACAATGGTATGCATTCGTTTTTTTAACACATCGAAAGGTTCCATTGTCACTTTGTCGTATTTTTCATCTTCTACGTAAGAGATACCATAATTTCTCGCTGCAATTAATATTGCCCCATCTGTTGGATCCCCATCTACAACATAAGCGCCACGTTTCACTTGTAAACTCGCTTCATTACATAATGCGCCAAACTGTAACATTTGTTGTACATTGTTTGAAGAAATATTTTTGGGTAGACTACTTTGTAAAAGGTCATCGAATGCAATATATTGTCCATCCATATATAATTCTTTTACGACCATTTTATTTTCTGTAATCGTCCCTGTTTTATCTGTACAGATTACAGACGTACAACCTAATGTTTCAACAGATGATAGTTTACGTACTAAAACTTTCCTACGTAACATTCGTTGTACTCCTAAAGATAAAGTGACAGTGACGATGGCTGGTAACCCTTCAGGGATGACTGCAACTGCCAACGATATACCAATTAAAAACATATCATACATCGGTTTCCCGTCATATAATCCAATTAATACGGTTAATATCGTTAAAGCTAACACAATATAAATTAATACTTTACCTAAATCAGCTAGTTTTCGTTCCAAAGGTGTAGTAGTAACCGTTGTTTTTTCTAATAGCTGTGCAACTTGTCCGATTTCCGTCTGCATTCCTGTGCGAACAATGATTCCAACACCACTTCCTTTTCGAACGAGCGTACTTTTAAATGCCATATTCGTTTGGTTATGAATTTCTTCTCCATGATGAGTAAGTGCTGCTTCTTGTTTATGTACTGGCGCAGATTCACCCGTCAAAATTGCTTCATCGATTTGTAATGCATTGACATGAACCAACCGAATATCTGCTGGTACTCTATCCCCTGTACGTAGTGCAACTACATCGCCAATAACCGCTTCCTTCGCTTGAATCGTCTTCCACTCTCCATTTCGGAGAACACGCATTTCAGGTGCTGATAATGCTTTTAATTGTTCCAATGATCGTTCTGCTTTTCTTTCTTGAAAAAAACCGATACATCCATTTAATAACACAATTAACAATATAGCTGTTGCATCAATATATTCTCCTAAAATTGCAGCTATAAATGTTGCAGCAAATAAAATAAGAACCAAAAAATCTTGAAATTGTTTCATCCATAAGACAAGAATGGATGGTCTTTCTGCCTCTTGCATCAAATTTTCGCCATATTTTTTTCGTCTTTCATCTATTTGGGTTTGTAATAGCCCCCTTTTATGAAATACATGTAATTTTCGTTCCACTTCATTTACCGGTAATTTATACCATTCCATTTACACCCCACCTATCTAACATTCTTTTTCATATATATGCAGTGGGACAATGATTAATGATATAATAGAGGACGAGGTGAAGGAAATGCCATTTGATGGAATTGTTACACGAGCTGTAACAGAAGATTTACAACAAAGTTTAATCGGTGGAAGAATTAATAAGATTTATCAGCCGACAAATTACGAAATTATTATGACGGTTCGTAACAATCGAACAAATTATACATTGTTATTATCGATTCATCCGTCCTATGCTCGTATTCATTTGACGAAGGACAAATTTCAATATCCGAATGAACCTCCAACTTTTTGTATGGTTCTTCGTAAACATTTAGAAAGTGCCATTATTGAAAGTATTGAACAATACGGCCTAGAAAGAATGGTTTCCATCAAAGTAAAAGGTTTTAATGAAATTGGAGATCCTATTACAAAAACGTTTATATTAGAAATTATGGGACGCCATAGTAACATACTTCTATTAAATGATGATGAAACAAAAATTATTAATTGTATGAAACATGTACCACCATATCAAAATAGTTACCGAACATTATTACCTGGTGCCGATTATAAACGACCACCATCACAAGAAAAGATTGACCTATTACAACATTCCAGTGAAAAAATCGTTTATAAGCTCGATTTTAATCAAGGTAAAATAGACCAACAACTCGTTCAAATTGTCACTGGTATTTCACCATTTATAGCAAAAGAATTGGTTCACAAAGCACACTTAGGAGCGCAAAAGGAATTTATAAAGGCAATGGATACCTTTCAAGCGCAGGTTCGAACCAATCAATTCGTTCCAACTATTTATCGAAAGGACCGGGAAGATTTCCACGTACTCCCCATCACATATTTGAACGGGGATACGATACAATTTGATAGTGTTCATGAGATGCTAGATGCCTTTTATTCTAATAAAGCAGAACGTGATCGTGTGAAACAGCAAGCAAAAGATTTAGAACGAATCGTAAAAAATGAGTTGCAGAAAAATAAAAAGAAACTACTCATTCATGAAAAAACAATTAAAAAAGCGAAAAAAGCAGATCTACTTCAAAAACAAGGCGAATTATTAACAGCACATTTGCATCTCGTTCAAAAGGGAGATTCTTCCGTTACGGTCATAGATTATTATGATCCCGAACAACGTGAAATGACGATTGAATTATTAACGGATAAAACTCCGAGTGAAAATGCTCAACGTTTCTTTAAACAATATCGAAAATTAGTAATTGCTAAAGATATTGCTGCAACAGAAATGATGAAAACGAAAAAAGAAATAGCATATTTAGAAGAAATTGAGCAACAAATCGCTACCGCTCGTGATGAAGATATTGACGATATACGGGAGGAACTAAGAGAAGAAGGATATATTAAAAAACAAAAAGGAAAACAAAAGCGTAGAAAGAAACCTACACCAGAACATTTCATTTCTTCTGATGGAACAGATATTTATGTCGGTCGAAATAATATACAAAATGAATATGTTACACATAAATTAGCACATCGTGAAGACATATGGTTACACACGTTAAATATTCCCGGTTCACATGTGATCATTAAAGACTCAAATCCAAGTGAAGAAACGCTTTATGAAGCAGCACAAATTGCTGCCTACTATAGTAAGGCTCAATTTTCTGCTAGTGTTCCTGTCGATTATACGAAAGTAAAATATGTGAAAAAACCATCTGGTAGTAAACCTGGATTTGTCACATATACAGATCAAAAAACCATTCACGTTACACCAGTAGAATCAACTATAAAACAATTAAAAGTGAAGTGATTATCTAAATGAGATCTGTCGTTGCTTTACGATGCTCAAGTAGATCATTGTGTATCATTATATCACTACTGAAATATACTTAGCTTCCTTCTGCGCCTCCGTCTTGCCGTACGTTTGCTTAGCAAAACTTCATTTGACAGGAAGATATGAATATTTTCTTATTTGATGTTTCTATTGCAAGATTTGAGACACCCATCTATGTAACTTAAGCTACATAGATGGGTGATTCTTTTTATATCCCATCTTTCTTCCTATAATGGATCGAATGCTTCGATCCAAATATTTTATTATAAAGGGACATTCACTTTTTTTCTATTTTGATAACAGAAAAAAGGTGCCAGTGGATTTCCACCAACACCATATATGGTAGAGCCGAAAAAGCCCCCCTAAAGTAATCAGATGTTTTGTTTTTTTAATCTTTCTACCTTAATGGGAGCATATCATTTCTGCCACAACCCTATTCATTGTAGAAACATCTTTATATGATTAGAGTTGAAACTAGGTTATTTTTCGCTAAACTATATTTATTCAAATTCTTCACTTAAAAACAAATCAATAAAACTATTTACTTGTGGTAAATTACGCATACCAGGTTGATAGCAAAGCCATGTATCACGTGTAATCGGCTCTCCTTCAATCTCTAATGGTAAATGCGCATATTGATTCATTAAATTATTCGAAATACTTTTCGGTAAAATAGCCATACCGAGTCCTTGCTTCATAAATTGCTTACATGTTTCAATTTGATCCACACTAATTTTTTGAATCGGTTGGATTTGATCTTGACGATAAAATAACCAATGATTCATCAACTCATGCAAATCGTCATCACTTTTGAATGAAATAAGTGGGCGATTTTTCACTTCTTTATTTTCAAATGGCTCTGTATCAAAAATATAAAGTGGATCTTTAAACAATAATACAGATGTGCTATCTTTAATTTTTTCACCACGTACGATTGTAATGTGGTATTTATTAAAATCACGTTTTATATTTTCACTCATCCCAGTTACTAAATCAATAGATACTAATGGGAACTTCTTTGTAAACTTTGCCAAAATCGTTGGTAAATATCGTTGACTAATCAATGATGAGCAAGCAATGGATAACGTACCACGTACTTCAATGCTAGATGCAGCTAATGTATTTTTTATTTCCGTTTCACGTTCTACCACTTCTTGAGCATGTTTTAAAATGATTTCACCACTCGGTGTTAATTTTAAACGTTTTGATGTACGGATAAAAATTTGTTCACCAAAATACTCCTCAATATATTTCAATCTTTGTGAGACTGCCGGTTGTGAAATTAACACTGCCTTTGCTGTTCCCCGAACCGTTCCGATTTTATTTAATTGGATAAGTAATTCATAATCATCAATTTTCATTTCATACCACTACTTTACTATCGTATTTTATAATTGATCACGCCATTTTAATAAGCGAGATGTATCCTCACTATTTATTTTACCATCTTCTTGTAAAACGTCTAATAAATGATCGAAATTTGTGATTGTATCCATAAATAAATCTTCTTGCTTGAATCGTTCCACTGCTTTTTGTAATCCATAAGTGAAGATAGCAAACACGCCTAGGACATCTGCCCCTTCTTCACGTAACACATTTGCCACATCAATAGAGGAGCCACCAGTAGAAATTAAGTCTTCAATTACTATAATTTTTTGACCCTTTTCAACCTTTCCCTCAATTTGATTTCCTTTCCCGTGTCCTTTTGGTTTTGAACGAACATATGCCATTGGAACATTTAATTCATCTGCAAGCCAAGCCGCATGGGGGATTCCAGCTGTAGCACAACCTGCAATCACATCCGGTGTCATATTTAATTCCACCAATTTTTCTGCAAAAGCTTTCGCAATTTGTGTTCGAATTTCAGGATATGACATCGTTAGACGGTTATCACAATAAATTGGCGACTGAATCCCTGATGTCCAAGTAAAGTACCCATCTGTTTTAATTTGAACTGCTTCAATTTCTAACAATGCTCTCGCTACTTTATTTTGTAATTCCATGTTCCCACTCCTCCAACGCTTGCTTATATGCAGCAAACGGCTGCTCTGCCTTTGTAATACTTCTTCCTATTACGATATAATCCGAATTTAGTTCTTTTGCCATCGCTGGTGTTGCAACTCGTTTTTGATCATCATCTTTTGAATTCATTAGACGAATACCAGGTGTTACCGTTAAAAATTCATTGGAGCAAGCCTCTTTAATCGCTCGTACTTCATGTACCGAACAAACGACACCATCTGCACCACTTTGTTTAGCTAACGTAGATAAGTGTAACACATTATCATTAATATTGTTCGGTAAACGTAAGTCACGTGACATTTCCATTTCATCCATCGACGTTAAAATGGTAACGGCAATTAATTTCGTTTTATCATGCACACTCGTTAATCCTTCTTTAGCGCGTTTAATCATTTCACTTCCACCGATTGCATGTACATTCACAAGATCTACTTCCGCATGTGCTAAGTTTTTCATTGCACGCATGACCGTCGTTGGAATATCATGTAATTTTAAATCTAAAAATATTGGATGATTTCTTTTTTTCAATTCTTCAATAACATACATACCTTCGCGATAAAAAAGTTCCATACCTACTTTCACTGGAACTTCATGCAAATTATTTTCTTCTAAAAATTGTTTGGACATTTCCCACGTCGGAAAGTCTAACGCTAAATACATTCCATTATTCATGCTTGTGCGCTCCTCCAGTTGCTTCTTTTACGGATGAAAATCCATATGTTTCTAATACTTTAGGTAATGCATCAATAATTTCTGGGCATACAAATGGATTTTGAAAATTTGCTGTCCCCACTGCTACTGCATCTGCACCTGCAAGTAAAAATTCTAACACATCTTCTGCGGTTTCAATTCCGCCCATTCCAATAATCGGAATGTTTACATGTTGTTTCACTTCGTAAATCATCCGAATTGCCACTGGTTTAATAGCTGGACCGGATAAGCCCCCTGTTTTATTCGCAATTACTGGTTTACGTGTTGGCAAATGAATTTGCATGCCAGTTAATGTATTGATCATGGATAAACCGTCAGCTCCAGCGGCTTCAATCGCTTTTGCCATATCCACAATATTCGTTACATTGGGAGATAATTTGACATAAACCGGTACATTACTCGCCTGCTTCACTTTTTCTGTTACTGTAGCGGCCATATGAGGGTCGATTCCGAACTGAATTCCTCCCTCTTTTACATTTGGACAAGAAATATTTAGTTCAATCGCCCGTAAATCTTCAGCTTCATTTAGAACGGTTGCAACATTCACATATTCTTCCATCGTACTACCTGAAACATTAGCGATAATCGGTATATGAAATTTACTTAAAAAGGGAATTTCTGTTTCCACAATTTTTTCTACGCCTGGATTTTGTAACCCAATTGCGTTCAACATACCTGAAGCCGTTTCTGCTACACGAGGTGTTGGATTTCCTAATCGTTCCTTTCCAGTCGCTGCTTTCATAATGACTGCACCAAGCTTACTTAAGTCATAAAACTGACTATACTCTCTCCCAAACCCGAAACAACCTGAAGCAGGCATGATCGGATTTTTTAGTTCCAAACCTGGTAATGATACAGATAAATCCATTATAAACTCACCTCTTCTGCACGAAATACTGGACCATCTTGACAAATCTTCTTATAATTGGAGCCATCGTTTGTCGGTATGATACACGCATAACATGCCCCAATACCACATCCCATACGCTCTTCAAAAGATAAGTATCCTTCCTTATCTTGAAATGTATTCGTTACAGCTTTCAGCATCGGAGCTGGACCGCAAGAATAATAACGATCAAATGAAGTTATTTTATCAACCATATCTGTAACAAAACCTTTTTCACCGTAAGAACCATCATTCGTTACAACGATTGTTTCGCCCAATTTTTTAAATCGTTCTTCATAAAAGACAAAATCTTTCGATTGAAAACCAATTACTGCTTGTACATCATACCCCAACTCTTTCAATGTACATCCTAAAAAATATAACGGTGGGACACCAATACCTCCACCGATTAATAAAACTTTATCCTTTTTCGACAAGTTTTTTAAAGGAAATCCATTTCCAGCAGGTCCCAACACATCAACCGTTTCCCCTTCGACGTATTCACTTAATCGTTTCGTACCTTTTCCAATTATTTTAAATAAAATGGTTACCGTCATAGCAGTACGGTTCACAGCCGCAATGGATAGCGGCCGTCTTAACGTACATCCCGATACGGAGATATGCAAAAATTGTCCTGGAGCTGCATTTTCACTAATATACTCATTTTGTAAAACCATTTCTACTGTTTCTTTGGCAATTACATTAATTGAAATGATTTTCATCGTTTCTTTTTTTATCATGCTTATAATGCCCCTTTATCTACCATTCTGTTCGCACTAAATGTTGTGGATTCAATCACATTGACAATCGCTTCTGCTGTATCTAAGTTCGTTAAACTAATAATACCATGTTCAACGGCTTCCCGACGAATTCTAAATCCGTCTGAGCGTGTTTGTTTTCCAGATGTTAAAGTATTGATAACAAATTGGACTTCTCCATTCGTAATAAGGGAAAGTACATTCGTATCTATACTTCCAATTTTATCTACTGCCGTTACACGTAGTCCTTCATTTTGTAGATATTTCGCTGTACCTTCTGTCGCATAAATTTGGAAACCTAAGTCATGAAAACGTTCGGCAATCTCAAATGCTTCCTGTTTATCTTTATCTGCCACTGTCATTAATACAGAACCTTCATGTGGAATCTTTAAGCCTGAAGCGATTAGGCCTTTATATAATGCCTTTTCTAATGTTTTGTCATAACCAATTGCTTCCCCTGTTGATTTCATTTCAGGCCCAAGTGTCGTATCAACACTACGTAATTTCTCAAAGGAGAACACCGGTAATTTTACATACACATTTTCACATTCTGGTAAGATTTCCGTTTTTAATCCTTTATTTGCTAGTTTTTCACCTAAAATTGCACGGGTAGCAATATTAGCCATCGTTACACCAGTAATTTTACTTAAGAAAGGAATCGTACGTGATGCTCTTGGGTTCACTTCAATTACATACACATCTTCCTCTTTAATAATAAACTGGATGTTTAATAATCCAACTACGTTTAATTCTTTCGCTATTTTATCTGTCGCTTCTAAACATTTTTGTTTCACCGCATCGCTTAAACGTTGTGGTGGATATACGGCAATCGAGTCTCCTGAGTGCACACCTGATCGTTCGATATGTTCCATAATCCCCGGAACAAATGTCGTCTCTCCATCGCTAATGGCATCAATATCCACTTCGATCCCTGTTATATATTGATCGATTAATAATGGTTTATCAGGATTAATGGTCGTTACTTTATTTAAATAATTGTTTAATTCCTCATCGTTATAGACAATTTCCATTTGACTTCCACCAATCACATAAGACGGTCGAACTAAAACAGGGTAGCCAATATGATTCGCTGTCTCTACAACGATTTCTTTTTTTGTTACTGCTTTTCCATTTGGACGAATTAAGTTTAATTTTTCTAATAAAGCTTCAAACTTTTCACGGTCTTCCGCACGGTCAATTGCTTCTAAGCTTGTACCTAGAATATTCACACCACGTGCTTTTAAACCTGCCGCTAAGTTGATTGCTGTTTGACCACCAAACTGAACGATTACACCTAATGGTTGTTCTAATTCCACTACGTGCATGACATCTTCTAATGTTAATGGTTCAAAATATAACTTATCCGAAATAGAAAAATCGGTTGATACTGTTTCAGGGTTATTATTCATAATAATCGCTTCATAACCCATTTCTTGTATCGCTAAAACAGAATGTACTGTCGCATAGTCAAATTCAATTCCTTGTCCGATTCGAATTGGCCCAGAACCTAAAACGAGTACTTTTTCTCGCTCTGTTTTTACAGACTCATTTTCCTGTTCATACGTACTGTAAAAATATGGCGCCTTTGATTCGTATGCCGCTGCACATGTGTCGACCATTTTGTATACAGGTAGAATTTGATGTTGTTTACGGAATTCATATACCTCTTCTTCCTCCACGCCCCATACACGTGCAATTTGCGTATCTGAAAATCCGTAACGTTTCACTCGTTCAACCATTTCCTGATCAAATTTTGCTTCTTTTAATTGTTCTTCTAAATCAATAATATGTTTAATTTTACGTAAGAAAAGGAAATCAATTTTCGTTAATGCATGTATTTCTTCAATTGTCATTCCACGGCGTAATAATTCAGCTAAGACGAACATTCTTTCGTCATCTGCTTTTACAACTCGTGTTAATAATACATCCTGTGCCACATCATTTAATTTAGTTAAATGAAAGTCTCCATTTCCTACTTCTAATGAACGAACACCTTTTAAGAAAGATTCCTCAAGGTTTCGTCCAATCGCCATAATTTCTCCTGTCGCTTTCATCTGTGTTCCTAATTTACGGTCTCCGGATGTAAATTTATCAAATGGAAAACGCGGGAATTTTGTCACTACATAATCTAATTGAGGCTCAAAACAAGCATAGGTCGTTTCTGTAATTGGATTTTTAATTTCATCTAATGTTAATCCGACTGCAATTTTAGCGGCAATTTTAGCAATTGGGTACCCTGTCGCTTTGGAAGCTAACGCAGATGAACGACTTACACGTGGATTCACTTCAATAATATAATACTGGAAACTATGAGGATCTAACGCTAATTGTACGTTACACCCACCTTCAATTTCTAATGCACGTATTAATTTCAATGAAACCCGACGCAACATTTGATACTCTTTATCTGATAATGTCACAGACGGAGCTACAACGATCGAATCCCCTGTATGAATCCCCACTGGATCAATATTTTCCATGTTACAAACGACTATTGCTTGATCCTTTTTATCACGAATAACTTCATATTCAATTTCTTTAAAACCTGCAATACTTTTTTCTATTAAACATTGATTTACAGGTGATAATGCTAAACCATTTTTAACAATATGTTCTAATTCTTCCCGGCTATCACACATTCCACCACCTGTACCACCTAAAGTAAATGCTGGACGAACGATAACAGGATAACCGATTTCTTCTGCAAAATGTACTGCTGCTTCTACCGTATTTACGATATCACTTGGAGGTACTGGTTCATTTAATTCCTCCATTAATGAACGGAACTTTTCACGGTCCTCCGCTTTTTCAATCGCTTCTAATGAAGTACCTAAAAGTTGTACATTGAATTGTTCTAAAATCCCTGATTCATCTAATGCTATTGCTAAGTTTAACCCTGTTTGACCACCTAATGTTGGTAATATTGCACAAGGACGCTCCTTACGAATAATTTTACTTAAAAATTCAACAGTAAGTGGTTCCATATATACTTTATCTGCGACTGTAAAGTCTGTCATGATTGTTGCTGGATTCGAATTTGCTAAAATAACTTCATATCCTTCTTCTTTTAAAGCATGACAAGCTTGAGTTCCAGAATAATCAAATTCCGCCGCTTGTCCGATTACAATTGGTCCTGAACCAATGACTAAGATCTTTTCAATGTTTTCATTTCTAGGCATGTTGTTGGCCTCCATTTTTTACCCTGTTTTGTTTCATCATTTGAATAAATTGTTCGAATAAATATTTTGTATCGTTAGAACCTGGTGCTCCTTCTGGATTAAATTGTACAGAAAAAGCATCATACTTTTTATGTCTTAAACCTTCCACCGTATCATCATTTAAGGAACGAAATGTAATAGTTAAATCTGTATTTTCTATCGAAGCTTCCTCTACGTGGTATTGACGGCTCTGTGTCGTAATCCATGTTTTATCGATCGTTAAATCTTTCACTGGAAAACTATTTCCGTAATTTCCGTGTTTTAATTTTGTAATGTTTGCCCCACATGCTTGCGCAAATATTTGATGTCCCAATCCTATGCCGAAAATAGGAATCTTCCCTAACAAAGCATGAACTGTTTCCCTCGTCGTTTGTACAAATGTTGGATTTCCAGGTCCATTTGATAATAGAACCCCATCTGGTTTGAAACGTAAAATATCCTCCGCACTTGTATGATACGGAACTACTGTCACATGACATTGTAAATTCGTTAATTCATGTAGAATCGTTTGTTTCATTCCTAAATCAATCATAACGACTCTTGCACCTTCACCTGGTACGATATACGGCTTTGTAATGGATGTTTTCTCAACAAGTAAGCTCTTTTCTTCTTTTTCTAGCACTTCTTGAACAGACTCAAATGTTGTAGATGCATCTGTAATCATTCCACGCATAGAGCCTTTATCGCGTAGCAATCTCGTTAACATACGTGTATCAATCCCAGCGATTCCAGGTATTTGATATCTTTTCATAAAAGAGTCTAATGTTTCCTCACTTCTGAAGTTTGATGGTTCATCATTTACTTCTTTCGTAATAATTCCATTTATAAATGGTGTAATAGATTCAAAGTCATCACGATTTATTCCATAAGATCCGATAGAAGGATATGTCATTACAGCAATATGTCCTAAATAGTTTGGATCTGTCATAATTTCTTGGTATCCAGTCATTCCTGTATTGAAAATAACTTCTCCTTCTGTGACACATTCACTTCCGAAAGCTTCTCCAACAAAAGTTGTTCCATCTTCTAAAATTAATTTTCTTTTAGTCATCTTTACCATCCTCATATACGACTTTTCCTGCTGCGATCGTCATTACTGGAATACCTACAACTTCCCATCCATCAAAAGGAGTATTTTTACTTTTAGATACAAAATCTTTTCTGTCAATAACCATTTCTTTATCTAAATCCACTAAGGTAATATCTGCCACTTTTCCTTCTTCTAATGTCCCGTATGGCATATGAAATACTTCTGCTGGTAAACGTGTAAAAGCATCCACTAGATGTTGTAATGTCATTTTTCCGGTTTTTACTAAATGTGTGTACAATAACGGAAATGCTGTTTCTAAACCGACAATACCGAATGGAGCCTTAGCCATACCTACCGCTTTTTCATCTGCAGCGTGTGGCGCATGGTCTGTCGCGACAAAATCAATTGTGCCGTCAAGTAAACCTTCTAATAATGCATCTCTATCAGCTTTTGCACGTAAAGGTGGATTCATTTTCCAATCAGCATTATCTTCTTTAATATCATCTTCTGTTAATAATAAGTGATGCGGACTTACTTCTGCTGTTACACGAATCCCAGCTCTTTTTGCATCACGAATGACACGGACAGATTCCTTCGTACTTACGTGACAAACATGGTAATGACAATTTGCAGTTTCTGCTAATAATACATCACGTGCAATTTGTACGGATTCACATGCATTTAAAATACCTGGTAAACCTAAACGTTTACTCACATTCCCTTCATGTACTGCTCCTCCATAAAGAATCGAGTTATCTTCACAATGTGCCACAATTGCACGGTCATTTGCTGCCGCTTCTTGCATCGCCTCTAACATTTGACCCGCCGTTTGGATACCAACTCCATCATCTGTAAAAGCAAAAATGTCTGTTTTACTTAATGCTGAAATATCTGTTCGTTCTTCTCCTTTTAATCCTTTCGTAATTGCTGCATATGGCAACACGCGAATGACAGCATCTTTCTTAATACGGTCAAATAACCTTTCTACCTCTTCTACACTATCTGGTACTGGGTTTGTATTAGGCATTGAACAAACCGTCGTATATCCACCACGAGCTGCTGCTTCTGTACCTGTTTTAATCGTTTCTTTATGTTCCCCGCCTGGTTCGCGTAAATGAATATGAACATCAATAAATCCCGGTGTCACTAACTTTCCTGTACAATCAACAACTCTTTCTACTTCCATATTTATTTCTGGAGCAATTTGTTTAATCGTATCTCCTTCAATTAACAGATCGCATTTTTGTAAATGATTGTCCCCTGAAAGTACTGTTGCGTTTTTTAATATCATGTTCATGAATAATCCCCCATTTTAATAGTTGTGTTGTTAATACTGCCATTCTTACATATACGCCATTCGACATTTGCTTAAAGATTCTTGAACGCTCACATTCTACTAATGTCGTATCTATTTCTACCCCTCGATTGACTGGTCCAGGGTGTAATACAATTGCATGTTCTTTCATTTTCTTTTCTCTTTCCATTGTTAGCCCATAATGTTCATTGTAATTGACGGTTGAACTTGAAAATTGATCATGACGTTCATGTTGAATTCGTAACAACATAAGTACATCACTCATTTCAATTGCTTCATCCATCGTTACATATGGATAGGCTAAACTGTCATCCATAAAATCTGGTGCACCTGTAAAATATACATTTGCTCCTAACTTTGTTAACATTTGTGCATTCGAACGAGCGACACGACTATGTTTTATATCCCCTGCAATAACGATATTTAATCCATCAAAAGAACCGAATTCTTGATATATCGTAATAGCATCTAATAAACTTTGTGTCGGATGGTCTTTTTTCCCTGCACCTGCATTCACAATCGGTACATTCATTCTATCTTTTAATTCATCTGCCCAGTCATCACTTTCATGACGAATGACGAGCACATCCGCCCCAATTGCTTCAAATGTTTTTGCTGTATCATATAACGTCTCGCCTTTTTTCATACTTGAGTTTTCGGAATTAAATTCTAATGCTTCTATACCTAATCTGCGCTCCGCAACAATAAAACTCATTTTTGTTCTTGTGCTAGGTTCAAAAAATAAATTTGCACTAAATAGTTGTTTCGTTAACTCGTATTCATCTTGGCGATATTTTTCCGCCATCTCTAACAAAGCAATAATTTCCTCTTTTGTCATATGTTCTACAGATAAAAAGTGTTTCATGAATGACATCCTCTCTGTTCATGTAAGATGTACCTAGGCAATAAAAAATGCCTCTTTGCAAAAGGTCGCAAAGAGGCATACGTATCTTTACATATACGTATCTCGTTTGATTGCCACCTTTTAAATCTCTCTGGATTTAATTAAAGGTACATTTATAATTGTTTTTCTAAAATACTGACTTCATCCATCTCATCAAGTTCTGTAATTCCTACAGAGATTACTTCTTCCTTTGATGTAGGAATATTTTTTCCAACATAATCTGCTCGAATCGGTAATTCACGATGTCCTCGATCAATTAAAACAGCTAATTGAATTTGGGACGGACGACCGATATCCATGACAGCATCCATCGCTGCCCTTACCGTTCTACCAGTGTATAATACATCATCAACTAAAACGATCGTTTTATCTTGAATATCTACATCGATATTTGTTGCAATTAAGGTTGGAGCGGTAGATTTTTCTTGCAAGTCATCTCTATATAATGTAATATCTAGCTCCCCAATCGGCACTGTAATTTGTTCAATTTGAGCAATTTTTTCTTTCAAACGTTTTGCGATTGGTACACCTCTAGTTTTGATTCCAACTAGTACGAGGTTTTCTCCACCTTTGTTATGTTCTAAAATTTCATGTGCAATTCTCGTTAATGCGCGGTTAATTGCTGCTTGATCTAGAACGACCGTTTTCTTCTTCACTTCTAAATCCCCCTAAACATTATAAAAAAACCTTTTACCTATATGTGAGGTAAAAGGTTTTGGACATACGTATCCCTAAACATTCCGTATATCCCTTTTTAGCCTCACAGGACTATTTTTAAAGGATTTCTTATTTAAGTTGTCTTTATTATTTCAAAATCCATCTTAAAAGTCAAGTAATGTTTTGTAACTTTTCAATGACGCTTTTAAAATATGACGGTTGTTCGACTTCTACTGTTATTTGTTCCTTTAATACAGGATGTACAAAACTTACTTTCTTCGCAAATAATGCTTGTCCTTTAATATAAGGAGATTTCTTTTTTGTATATACCTCATCTCCGATAATCGGATGATTCATATATTTCATATGCACTCTTATTTGGTGTGTTCGACCTGTAATAAGTTCACATTCTACATGCGTATATTGCTGAAATCTTTCTAACACACGGAATTTTGTTTCCGATTCTTTTCCACCTTCTACAACTGCCATTTCTAACCGATTTTTTGGATTTCTTCCAATCGGTGCCCGAACGATCCCTTGATCATGTGGCACCACCCCATAAACAATTGCTTCGTAAATACGAGTAACTGTACGAGCTTGAAATTGTTCTTTTAAATGGGCATGTACATCATTGTTTTTTGCAATAATAATTACACCACTTGTATCTTGGTCTAAACGATGTACAATTCCTTCACGTTCTTCCCCACCAACATCTGATAATGTTTTACAGTGATATTTTACTGCATTTACTAATGTACCAGTACGAACATGATGGGTCGGATGTACGAGCATCCCTCGTGGTTTATTCACGACGAGTAATGCATTATCTTCATATACAATATCAAGTGGGATATTTTCTGCTTCAATAGGTTTTTCTTCTACTGCCTCTTCTTGAATATGTAATGTAATAGTATCTGCTTCTTTACATTTATAGTTTGGTTTAACTACTTCTCCATTTACTAAAATGGAACCATTTTTAATATATGATTGGATTTGTTGTCTAGAATAATCTGTTTTCGTTACGAGTAGTTTATCCATTCGCTGATTTACTTCTTCGGGTTCAACCATAATTTGCTTTGTCATGCTTTTTTTCCTTTCTTTTTTTCATCCAAAAATGTTGCAATGAAAAATAATATGACACCGACTGTTAAACAACTATCCGCTACATTAAATATTGGAAAATCATAAGAAAATATCATCACGTCTAAAAAATCTACTACTTCTTTTCTAAACAATCGGTCGATGAAGTTACCGATCGCTCCTCCTAAAATAACACTTAATGAAATTGCTAGCAAAGCACTTTCTCGTGCATATTTTTGCATATAATAAATGATGCCGACAATAACGACAATTGTAATAATATAAAAGAAAATCATTTGTCCTTGTAATATGCCCCATGCGGCACCTTCATTACGATGAGATGTTATATAAAATAGTTCATCGATTACTGGGATACTTTCATGCAAATCCATTTTTTCTACGATGAGCCATTTCGTCCACTGGTCTATAAGGATCATAAATAATGCTACGATATAATAACGGGTCATTTTTTTCCTCCTGCTATGTAAACATATACAATCGTTTTGATACATCTTAAAGTATAACATGGTTCGTTAAAAATAGTATGTCATTCACTTAGTGAAATATATATTTTTATCATGTAATGCATTGTAAATCAATTTAAGTTGGTGTGTAGTTGTATGTTTGATTCCTTCTATTTGATTGGAGAGGTACACGAAATAGATGAGGACATTTTTCTATTATAGTATTTCGCACTTTTTTACAATCTATTTCAAAACAAATTATAGCTTCCATATGTCGTTGAGGCCGTCATCACTATTTGACAAAGAGCCAAAAATAGCAGGTAACATTTTTTAGTCACCTGCTATGTTCATATTGTATTATTACTGTACTAAATGGCTATAATGTTCCTCCACTACTTCTGCACAACGGTCACATAATGTAGGGTGTTTTTCGTTTTGTCCTACAGTATGAGCATGCATCCAGCATCGATCACATTTTTCGCCGTCATGTTTCTCCACATATACGTACACATACTGGTATTCTTTCGCATTTTCATGCTTTTCTCCAATTGCCGCTTCAGATACAATTAATAACTGATGGATATGAGGAATAGATGCTAAAACAGCTTTCGTTTGTTCATCTTTTCCAGCAATCGTAATTTTTGCTTCTAATGGTTTACCAATCACTTTCTCATTACGTGCTTCTTCTAATGCCTTTAATACATCTGTACGAATTTTTAGGAAGTGATCCCATTTCACAGCATCTTCTTCTTTAAATCCTACTACTTCACGTGCTTCTGGCATATCTGTTAATTGAACATATTCTGCCTCCACTCCATGAATATGTTCCCATACTTCTTCTGTCGTATGTGGAATAATAGGTGTCAGTAATTGTACAATGGAAACTAATGTTTCATAATAAACCGTTTGGATACTACGACGACGTGGGTGGTCTGCAGCTTCAATATATAAAATATCCTTTGCAAAGTCTAAATAAAATGCACTTAAGTCAATCGTAATATAATTATGAATCGCTTGTGATACATTTTGAAAATCATATGTATCATAACTTTCTTTTACATTTTTCACTAATTGTTGTAAACGATATAACATGTAACGATCGACTTCTTCTAAATCCTTTTCGGCAACTGTATGTTGTTTCGGATCAAAGTCTGCTAAATTCGCTAACATGAAACGGAATGTATTTCTAATTTTACGATAGTTTTCAGATACTTGTTTTAAAATATCTTGAGAAATACGGACATCTGCTTGATAGTCAACAGATGATACCCATAAACGTAAAATATCTGCCCCTAGTTGTTTTTGAACATTTCCAGGTAAAATAACATTTCCTAATGATTTACTCATTTTACGGCCATCACCATCTAAAACGAAACCATGGCTTATCACATTTTTATATGGAGCTTTACCTGTAATTGCTACTGCAGTTGATAAAGAAGAGTTAAACCAACCACGATATTGGTCACTACCTTCTAAATAAATATCTGCCGGTCGGACATGGTCTTCACGATGTAATAATACCGCTTCATGAGATGAACCTGAATCAAACCAAACGTCCATAATGTCTGTTTCTTTCGTAAACTCACCATTCGGACTATGTTCAGATGTGAATCCTTCAGGTAATAAATCTTTTGCATCCCATTCAAACCAAATATTTGAACCATGTTCTGCAAATAAGTTTGATACATGTGTAATTGTCTCATCCGTGATGACCGGTTCTCCATCTTCTCCGTAAAATACTGGAATTGGAACTCCCCATGTACGTTGACGTGAAATACACCAATCTTCACGGTCACGAACCATATTATAAAGACGCGTTTCGCCCCAATGTGGCAACCATTCTACTTCTTTAATTTCATCTAAAATATTATGACGGAAATCTTTAATCGATGCAAACCATTGTGAAGTAGCACGGAAAATTGTCGGCTTTTTCGTACGCCAGTCATGTGGGTATGAGTGGGTAATGAATTTCATTAATAACAGTGCGCCAACTTCTTCTAATTTTTCAGTAACAACTTTGTTTCCATCATCATAAAATAACCCTTCAAAACCAGGTGCTTCATCCGTAAAATATCCTAATTCATCGACAGGACATAATGCATCAATACCGTATTCCTTTGCTACGTAGAAGTCATCTTCCCCGTGGCCAGGAGCCGTATGAACACAACCAGTCCCTGCTTCTGTCGTTACATGAGTTCCTAACATAACGAGTACATCACGGTCATAGAATGGATGTTGTGCGACGACACGGTCTGCTTGACGTCCCATAAATGTTTTTTCCACTTTAACATGTTCCCATTTTAACTCTTCTTCAAGTGGATCTAGTAAATCATGGGCAACAACATATTTTTCCCCATCCGCTTCGACGACAACATACTCTAAATGAGGATGTAAGCTAATTCCTAAGCTCGCCGGAATAGTCCAAGGAGTCGTCGTCCAAATAATAATGTTCGTACCTTCTTCTAATACACCTTTACCATCTTTTACCTTATAGCTAACGTAAATAGAAGGAGAACGTTTATCTTGATATTCAATCTCCGCTTCTGCTAAAGCTGATTCAGAGGATGGCGACCAATATACAGGCTTTAATCCTTTGTAAATATACCCCTTTTTCGCCATTTCACCGAACACTTTAATTTGTGCTGCTTCGTAATCTTTTGTTAGCGTAATATATGGATTATCCCAATCACCACGAACCCCTAATTGTTTAAACTGGTTACGTTGATTGTTAATTTGCTTCATCGCATAATCTGCACACATTTGACGAAATTCGGCAATCGACATTTTTTTACGATCAATTTTCTTCTGTTTCGTTAAAGCAGTTTCAATTGGTAATCCATGCGTATCCCAGCCAGGAATGTATGGAGCATGAAATCCATTCATCGATTTATAACGAGTAATAAAGTCTTTTAATATTTTATTTAACGCATGTCCAATATGAAGATCCCCATTCGCATATGGTGGTCCATCATGTAAAACGAATAATGGTCTACCTTTCGTTCTTTCTAATGATTGTTCATATACGTTATTTTCTTCCCATCCTTCTCGACGGACTGGTTCTTTGTTCGGTAAATTTCCACGCATCGGAAATTTTGTTTTCGGCATTAGTAATGTTTCTTTATATTCCATTTGTATATAAATCCTCCTATATAAACAAATTATTTACTTATAAAAAACAAAAAAACCTCGAATCCCTAAAGGGACGAGGAATCTCGCGGTACCACCCTTATAAATGTGTCCTTTTCTCACACATTCACTTGAACAATTCATAACGTGAATTACCCGGCCAATCCTACTATTATTTCAAACGGCTACTCAAGAATGATGTTATAAAAGAAACTGCATTAGGCTTCCACCATCCCTAACTCGCTTGGAGCAGTTTTTATCTTCTATACTTTTTCTATCAATGTATTTATTATTTTGTTCAATTGACATCATTATAGCATATTTTTTAAATTTTTATACAATAAAAACTATTTCTATAATGAATTACTTTACAGGTATCTCTGTATCTTCTTCAGCAAGTTTTAAAAACTCTTCCCAATCGCTATTGTTAACCATTTCTAATTGCGCTTCAATTAGCATTTTTAAACGCGTACGGAACACTTTTGCATGCTTTTTTAATTCATTTGTTTCCATCGCAATTTGACGTGACTCACTTAATGCCTCGTTCAAAATACGATCTGCATTTTTTTCTGCCTCTTTAATAATTAATTTACTTTCTTTTCTTGCGTTATCTTTTAACTCTTCTGCAGTTTCTTGCGCAATAACAATTGATTGGTTTAATGTTTCTTCAATGCTCTTGAAATGGGCAACTTTATCTTCTAACTCAGTTACTCTTTCTTGTAATTCATTTTTTTCACGTATCGTCATTTCATAATCTTTTATTATTTGATCTAAAAATTCATTTACATCATCTTCATTAAATCCCATGAAACCTTTGGAAAATTCTTTGTTATGAATATCTAACGGCGTTAACACCAATCATACACCTCCTGAAATTTCAACAATCATCTTATTTGTCTATTATAATCTATTTTTCAATATAATAAAGCATTTTTCTTACATTTTTAATTTTGCTGTCGTTATTCGAACCTTTTCTTTCCGTGTTACCCCATCGATGGAAATAATTTTGCCTCGACCATGACCACGAACAGATAGTAAATCATCTACCTCTACTATAAATGCCGGATCATTCACTACAGTGAAATTTACTTTCACCCGTTCTCCTTGAATGAGTAAAGAGGCGTCTTTTCGTGACATATTGTACATTTCTTTTATTAAAACATCTAATCTTAGAGAAGATACGGTAGACGTCTGTTCCATCCATTCATCATCACTTGGAAATATGGTATTCCTAGGTACTTCCTTTAATTGTACCGAAGCGTTTTTTATTTTATCGATATTTAGCATAATAAAGGATGCTAGTTCTTCCGTCGTGACAATTTGAAACGCATCATCACGAACAAAAATATCTCCGATTTTCTTTCGGTCTAATCCTTCCGAAATAAATGTTCCTAATATATCACGATGTTGAATCGTAACAAATTTCTTTGGAAAACTCGCTTCTAGTAAAACGAGTTTAAAATGATCTTCCTCAATGGTTTCATAAAATGGTGCGATAATTGCTCGTTGTCGCTCCGTATGATCCGCTCCACCAAAAAATGCGTATTGAACATCTTCATTAGAGGAGCCAATTAAACTTTCAATTATTTTTCGTTCCCGTGGGTCCAGGAAATCTGTTATGTACGAAGTATACGTACGTTCCACTTGCTCTTTCCAAGATAATACTTGGTCCACAAATTGGTGTTCATGTTTTCGGAAATGCTGGTAAATTGACATTAGATTATCCTATACAAACATTCGGAGTATTTCAATAATACCCTTTTCCGCTAATCTTAAAGTTATAATTGCAACAATTGGAGAAATATCGATCATCCCTAATGGTGGAATAAATTTTCTAAACTGTTCTAAGTATGGTTCACAAACTCTCCCTACAAACTCACCAAATGCCGTATCTCTTGCCCCTGGAAACCAAGACATTAAAATGTAAATAATGAGAACATACGTATAAACTGTAAACCCTATACTGATATAATACGCTAATTGCATCATTGACTATTACCATTCCTTTTCAAATTCGTCTTCCATATATTCTAAATTTGTGATCACACCTGTTACCTCCACATTATCAGGTGTACATAAAAATGTTGCGACACCTAGCTTTTGAATATCTCCTTTTATAGCATATACAGTTCCACTTAAAAAGTCGACAATTCGCTTCGCCTGTCTTTGATCTACTCGTTGTAAATTAATAACGACAGAGCGTTTGTTTAATAAATGATCGGCAATTTCTTGTACTTCGTTATATGTTTTCGGTTCACATAACATTACTTTTGAATTCGCTTGATGAATAGCAGATAAATTAACAACATTACTATCTGTCGTCCTTTGCTTTGGTGTTGCCATTTTTTGTTCTTGCTTTACCGGCGTTGTTTCTTCTTCATATTCTTCAATATACTCGTATTCATCCTCTGTATTAAAGAAATTTTTTAATTTTTCTTTAAAACTCATTTTTACCACCTCGCTTTATGAACCGACTAAACTCGTTCCTAATCGAATATGTGTTGCACCCTCTTCAATTGCAATTTGAAAATCATTACTCATTCCCATCGATAATTGTGTACATGGAGCATTAATATATTTCTTTTCACTCACTTCATCACGCAACTGACGTAAACGACGGAATACTTGTCTAATTTCTTCCTTATCTTGAATATGTGGCGCCATCGTCATTAAACCAACAACATGTACTTTTTCAAATTGCTGTAATGATTCTATAAATGGAATAACATCTTCGGGTTCTAAACCGTGTTTAGATTCCTCCCCACTCACATTTACCTGTACGAAACAATCAATCGGATTATTGGAACGACTATTAATTTGTTTCGCAACAGATAATCGATCTAGTGAATGAATTGCTGTTACTTTATCGACAATATCTTTTACTTTTCTCGACTGTAATGTACCGATAAAATGCCACTTTGCTCGTTCACCAATAGCGCCATATTTATGCAACATTTCTTCAGCACGATTTTCGCCAACATCTTTATAGCCTGTTGCAAGTAATTGTTCTGTTCGTTCTATTGTAACATATTTTGTTACTCCAATTACGGTAATTTCATTACGATTCCGCTGTACTTTCTCACATACACGTACAATTTCCTCTTCTATTTGTTTCACATTGTTTGCAACATCCATTGATTCATACTCTCCTATTTAATAGTGATATTGCTTTTATTTTATCATATTTTAAAAATAGTTCATTTAATCACTATTTTCTTTCTCCTTTTTTTCTTCTTTTACTAAAATGATATCCGCACCGATCGTTACAATTTGATCCCACATAACTTTTCTTTCTTCTTGTTTTTGAAAAAATGCACCTCTTAATTGACGGTCAGAAATAATAAATGATTGAATGGCACCACTATTTTCCGCGATTTCAATATCTTGAATATATCCTAATCGTTTTCCACTTTCCAAAACGACAACTTCTTTCATCTGAATTTCTGATAATAACAAAGTAATCCCTCCTAGAATATAAAAAAGACAAAAACTTTTAGATAAAAAGTTCTTGTCTTATTTGTATGATTGAAAACAACTTTGTATGTAATGGACAATATTAAAACATATCGCTTCGAATTTGCTTAATTGCTGTTTTTTCAAGTCGTGATATTTGTGCTTGGGAAATACCGATTTCTTCCGCCACTTCCATTTGTGTTTTTCCGCGGAAAAACCGTTCTTCAATAATCATCTTTTCTCGATCTGTTAATCGGTGCATCCCTTCTTTAATTGAAAGATGATCATCCCATTCTTCATCGTTAATTTTATCATCACTAATTTGATCCATCATCAATATAGGATCTCCACCTTCATTATAAATTGGCTCAAATAATGATACGGGTTCTTGTACAGCATCGATTGCAAATATAACATCTTCACATGGTACGCCCATTTCTTTCGCTATTTCATATGGACTTGGTTCTTTTTCATGTTTATTCATTAGTTGTTCTCTTATTTGTAGAGCTTTATATGCAGTATCACGTAACGATCTTGATACACGTATAGCATAATTATCACGTAAATATCGTTTAATCTCTCCAATGATCATCGGTACAGCATACGTTGAAAAACGAACATTATGTTTTAAATCAAAATTGTCAATCGATTTCATTAACCCAATACAACCTACTTGAAATAAATCGTCCGCATTTTCACCACGATATGTAAAACGTTTAATAATACTTAATACGAGTCGTAAATTACCATTTACTAATGTTTCACGTGCTTCTAGTACGTCTTCACCTCGTTCAATTTGCTGAAATAACTTTTTCATTTCCTCGTTTTTTAATACTGGGAGTTTGGATGTATCGACACCACAAATTTCTACTTTATGCTTCATCATACTTTCTACCCCTCTCGACAATCATACTCAACGTAAGTGTTTCCTGAACGAGAGGGGAATATGCAAAATTTTTACAACGGTCGTATACCAGTTTATACCATTTTTTCAATTTCCTTTTGTAATCGTCTTATAATTTTCTTCTCTAGTCGTGATATATAGGACTGGGAAATACCTAACATGTCCGCCACATCTTTTTGTGTTTTTTCTTCTTTTCCAATTAGGCCAAAACGTAATTCCATAATTTGCTTTTCACGATCATTCAATGTTTTTAATGCATTTTCCAATAATTGCTTATCTACTTTTAGCTCTAAATCTTTTGTAATAATATCTTCTTCCGTTCCTAAAATATCAGACAATAATAGTTCATTCCCATCCCAATCTGTATTTAGTGGTTCATCGAAAGATACTTCTGTTTTAATGCGGTTATTTTTTCGTAAAAACATTAATATTTCATTTTCAATACATCTGGAAGCATATGTCGCTAGTTTTATTTTTTTCGTTGGATCAAAAGTATTTACTGCTTTAATCAAACCAATCGAACCGATACTTATTAAATCTTCCATATGCACATTCGTATTTTCAAATTTTCGGGCAATATAAACAACCAATCTTAAATTATGTTCTATTAATGTTGCTCTAGCAACTTGATCATCTTCTTGTAAACGTTCCAGTAATCTTTTTTCTTCCATTTTTTCTAATGGTGAAGGAAGTGCTGTTTTACTACCAATATAATAAATTTCATCTTTTTTTAATCGGAAAAGACGTAATAACCGATTCATCCAAACTCGCAATTTAAATTTCCACATTAAATATTTTCCTCCTCTACAATTTAAGCTGCTTGTACTACGTGAATATGCAATAAATCTGGATGTAATAAACATTGATACCCATGTTCATTTGATAATGTTCCAAATTGCACCCCAATTAATACGTGATCCGTCTCATATTTTTTGCGTTTATTATAAATGGTTATATTTTTCGGTTGTATCGTATACAACATATCTTGTACACCTTGTACACCTTGAAATGGAACAATTTGTACATCTTTTCGAATATCTTTCGGTAATAAGGTTAAATCATGGACCATACATGCCTGTTTAAATAAATCCCATTCTTCAGGATGAAAATAAGATTGCAAAAATGCTTCTTCCACAATAATGACTGGTTTATTTGTTAATGGATCTAATAATTGATTACCGCTATCTAAAAACCCTCTAGTTGTATTTGTACTACCAATCATTTGAATTGCAATATCATACATAAATGTTTGAAAAAAAGTTGTTCGAATATGTGCATGCATTTGCCAACGAACGAATAAAATAAAAATAATCAGTCCAATGGTTAAAACGGTGACACTTGTCGTCGATCCTGAAATATTTTGAACGAATAAAAAGTATCTTTGGAGTTTCTCAGACTGTGGAATAAACTGATGGATTGCTAACATCATTCCACCTAAAATGAAAGTTAAAAAATAAAATAAGCCAACATGTTTCCATAAATATATTTTTCCAAACATTATATAATTGATTACGAAGGCAATTACGATATTAAGTAATAATGAAGAAATAGATGAAACTATGAAAAAATCAAACATGAAATAACATGTTGCAATACCTGTCGCCAATAGCCACTTTTTTATTATTATTTTTTGTTTTGCTAATTTCCCTGTGACATAAAGTAACACACCATTAAAACAAAGGTTCAACAGTAACAGTACATCGATATAAATAACTTCCATGACATCCCCCTTTTTGTAATGATGTTGTAGCATGTATTATAAAACAAAAATGATTCAGAAATTGTCATAATTTCACCTATGTTCAAGTCATTTTTACGACAAAATGTACGACTATTTATCGAAAAAAAAAGACAGAATATATGCATACTTTTTTTAAAAAACATCCTCATATAGAAGAAAAAATTAATAAGATGATAGAAAATATGTGAGTGGTTAAATTTTTAACGCTAATATACGATTCTGTGGAGGAGAAGAATGAACATTTGCTCAGTTAATATAATTGAAAACAAAGCGTTTTTTGCCCTTTTCCATTTTGTGGGGAAGGTAATTGGACTTTATAATTGCGTTCTTGTGGGTTTCAGGTTTGGTTCTTGCAACTTTGCATTGGATTCTTGCAACTTAGCGTTGGATTCTTGCAACTTTGGCATGCATTCTTGCAACTTTGGCATGCATTCTTGCAACTTCGCGTTGCATTCTTGCAACTTTGGTATGTATTCTTGCAACTTCTTGTTTCCATTTATCTTATCAAGATAGGAGGCATTTTTAATACCACACTAAGAACTGAAAACCCCCGGCAGAGCCAGGGATTTTCAAATGTATAAAAAAACACTTTTCAAAGTAATATACTTTGAAAAGTGTTTGTGAACAGCTTAACGTTTATTTCGATTTCTTAAAAACGTCGGAATATCTAATGTGTCTTCATCATGATGGAATGAATCTTCCACCTGTTTCTCTTGTGGACGTTGTTGCTTTTCCATCTCTTGAACTGGCTGAGCTGGCTGTTTTTGTTGAGGAACCTGTCTTTGTCCACCTTGCTTTGGCTCAAGCTTCGACTCATCAAAACCAGTAGCAATTACAGTTACAACCACTTCTTCTTTTAAATTTTCATTAATAACGTTACCAAAGATAACATTCACTTCTTCATCAGCAGCATATGTTACTAAATCAGCAGCCTCTTGCACTTCAAATAAACTTAATGATGGTCCACCTGAAATATTCATTAAAATTCCTTGTGCACCGTCAATAGAAGTCTCTAATAGTGGAGAGGAAATAGCTTTCTTCGCCGCTTCTACAGCACGATTTTCACCTGTTGCAACACCGATTCCCATCAATGCTGAACCTTTATCATACATAATCGTTTTTACGTCCGCAAAGTCAACGTTAATTAACCCTGGTTTTGCGATTAAATCGGAAATACCTTGGACACCTTGACGTAAAACGTTATCTGCTTCCCTAAACGCTTCTAACATCGGTGTGTTCTTATCAACAATTTCTAATAAACGGTCATTTGGAATAACGATTAAAGTATCTACGCTATTTTTTAATGATTCAATTCCAGCATTTGCTTGTTTTCTACGGCGAATTCCCTCAAACGAGAATGGACGAGTTACAACCCCTACGGTTAATGCTCCTAAATCTTTTGCGATTTGTGCAATAACTGGCGCTGCACCTGTTCCAGTTCCCCCACCTTTACCTGCAGTTACGAAAACCATATCTGCACCTTGTAAAACTTCTTCGATTTGTTCGCGGCTTTCTTCAGCAGCTTTCTTTCCAATTTCTGGATTCGCTCCTGCTCCTAAACCTCTAGTTAATTTATCGCCAATTTGCAATTTAATTTCAGCTTTAGATAAATTTAACGCTTGTGAATCCGTATTTACAGCGATAAATTCTACCCCTTCTACTCCATGATCAATCATTCGGTTAACAGCGTTGTTTCCACCGCCCCCGACTCCGATTACTTTAATTGTCGCTAGTTGGTCCATATTCGTATCAAATTCTAACATGTTTCGTCCTCCTATTGTGAATTCACCTGTATTAAATACGCTATTTACAGTTTCACCTATTATTCAAAGAATGATTTAAAGAAATTAGCCACTTTTGATTCTTTCGGTTCATCACTTTTCGGTTCATTCTTCTGTTGTACTTTTCGTTTTGGCTTTGGAGCCGATTGTTGTGTCGGTGCATCTACCGTTAAACCAGATGATAAATTTTTCCCTTGAATTTTCGCATTATAATATGAAAATTGTAATGTTCCAACTCCTACGGTAAATTGTGGTTCACGAACACCGATATAATTAGGAATCGCAATACGAGCATTGGCATTAAATACTTCCTGTGCAAGCTCTAATGCGCCCTGCATCTTCATCGTTCCTCCAGTTAATACATACCCACCTCGGATATCATAAAAACCTAATCTACTAATTTCTTGATTCACTAATTCAAAAATTTCTTCTAATCTTGCTTCTATCATATCAGAAATGAATAATTGATTATATGTTTCTTTTTGATCACTTCCGATAATTGTCGCTTGAAAAGTTTCTTCCTCTGAAGCTGTAGCATAATATGCATGACCATATGTTAGTTTAATTTCTTCCGCTTCATCCGTCGTTGTACGTAATCCAATCGAAATATCTTTCGTAATATTATTTCCTCCTAGAGGAATAATAGAAGTAGCTTTTAAATGGTCATTTTCAAAAATCGAAACAGTTGTACAGCCACCACCTATATCAATTAAAGCGACGCCTAAATTTTTCTCATCACCTGATAGTGCAACAGAACCGGCAGCGATTGGTTGTAAACATATATCAGCAATATGTAATCCAGCACGCTCTACACAGCGTAAAACATTATGTAAAACCGTTTTAGAACAAGTGATAATTGTTCCTTCCATCTCTAAACGAACACCAATCATCCCTCTTGGGTCAGTAATTTCATCTAATCCATCTACAATAAATTGCTTCGGAATGATGTCGATGATCTCTCGTTCAGGTGGCAAGGACATTACTTGTGCACCATCTAATACTCTTTCTACATCTTCATTTGTAATTTCACGGTCTTCACTTTGAACAGCTACTATACCGTGGCAAGGATGTAATTGTACATGGTTTCCATTGACAGAAACAATGACTTGTTCAATTTTCATATCTACCATATGTTCTGCTTGGCCAATCGCATTTTTGATTGATTGTACAGTTTTATCAATGTCGACGATTGCACCTTTTCTCATACCTTCTGATTTAGCTGTACCTACTCCGATAATATTAATGGAGCCATTTAATACTTCTCCAATAATGACTTTTATTTCTGATGTTCCAATATCTAAACTTACTAAAATTTCTCCATTACTCATTTACAAGGCACCTCCAAAGTCAACCAATTATTTCTTCTTTATTTTTTCGAAATATATTCCAACACCCATATGCACGATCCCTTTTTCTTTCGGATCTAATTGTGCAATTATCGACGGATAATTTTTCATCTTATCTGAGAAATCACGTAATGTTGCATCTACGATAAATCCGTCATTCATATATAACAAGATTTTATTTTTATTGTTTTTCGTTGGTTCCCAAGATACTTCGGAAATTAACCGTAAAACATGCTCAGGTAACTCATTTAATTGTGTTGCAATCATTTCCATGTATGCTTGTTCATCAAAATTTAAAATAAAAGGACGATCACCTCGATACGGCATCGGATAATCCTTTATCACAGAACCATCAACTAAAACAGGATAATATTTCCCTTTTTCTTCTGTATACCCTATAATATTAAATTCTGTCACAGTTATTTTAACTGTTTGTGGTAAACTACGCTTTATTGTCATAGATTCAATTAATGGATGTCCTTCAATATGCTTTTTTGCTTGACGTTTTTGTAACATCCAAATATTCGTCTCATCATCGATCCCACTTAATTCTTTTATTTCATCAGTTGGGACGACATCATTTCCAGTAACAGTGATTTCCGTTACATTACTATAAGGTGACTGTAAATAAACAACACAAGCGATTAAAATGAAAAAGATAGTTAAATAAAAAATCAAACGACGATTCGCTTTTTTCTTTCGTTCTTCTTTTAATTTTGGTATTCTATCTTCTATGGAAATTATCTTTTTCTCTTCTGTTTTATCTTCCATTTATTTACTTCCTTTACCTTAAATTCATCCATACATACAAATATTTACTTATATTATAAAATTATAACATATTTTAATGACAAACATATACTACATTCATTAAATATGTATTAAATTAGTATGAAATATTATAACTTATATTTAACACAATTCCAATAGAGATTAATGTCATCATTAAGGAAGAACCCCCATAACTTAAAAAAGGCAATGTAATACCTGTTACTGGAAGTAAACCAATGACGACACAAATGTTGATCATAACCTGAATCGCAATCATTGCCATAATCCCGAAAACAACGTAACGAGCAAAGTCATCACGCGTCTTTAATGCGACAATCATCCCTTCACGAAACAATAAGAAAAATATGATAATAACAACCGTCGCACCAATCAAACCGAACTCTTCAGCGATGATAGCAAAGATAAAATCCGTTTGTGGTTCTGGTAAATAAAAATATTTTTGAACACTCTTTAAATATCCTACACCAACGAGTTGTCCGGGTCCAATTGCATATAAAGATTGAATAATTTGGAAACCATCACCGAGTGGATCTTCCCATGGATTTAGAAATGATGTAATCCTTTTGAGTCTATATGGTGCAGATATAATCAATCCTGTTAATCCTACCATACCAAAAATGGAAAATATTACATAATAAGTGAGTCTTAATCCTGTAATAAACATCACACATAATGATGTTAATACAATAACTAAACCAGTACCAAAGTCTGGCTGTAACATAATAATAACAAAAATAAGCAGAACAATAATAAGTGGTTGTAAAAAATGTTTGAAAGATAAATGGCGTTGTTTTTTCCGAATCGCATAATAATGAGCGAGAAATAAAATTAATGCTAGCTTTATAAATTCGGCTGGTTGAATACTAAATATTCCGACACCTATCCAACTTCTTGCTCCACCACGTACCATTCCAATACCTGGCACGAGTACAATAAGTAGAAGAATAAAGGACACAATAAAAAGAACGTACACATGTTGACGCCAATATTGATAATGTATTTTGGATACAAACAACATCCCTATGAAACCGAGCATTAAAAAAAACATTTGTCGTTTGACAAAATAAAAAGGGTCCCCATACATATAATTCGCCCAAACATATGAGGCACTATACACCATGCATATTCCAATTGTCACTAATAATAATGTTAAACATAAAATATGCATATAATGGGAATATTGTCTTTGAAAAAGCGGAAATTGACGCATAAAAAATCCTCCTTCTAAACAATTAGATAGGAGGATGCAAGGGGAAAGTTGATTCATCCTCCTATGCTAATGTATGCACAGCTTGGACGAACATATTCCCTCTTTCTTCAAACGTTTTATATTGATCCCAACTAGCACAAGCTGGTGATAATAAAATAACGTCTTTTTCATTGGACATCGAAAATGCTACTGGTACAGCTTCTTTTACATTTTCAACCATCGCAATGTGTTCAATATTTGCTTTTTCGGCCATTTCTTTTAATTTCAATTTTGTTTCTCCGAATAAAACGACCCCTTTTACATTGGATAAATAAGGAATTAGATCATCATAGTCATCCCCACGATCTAACCCACCAGCTAATAAAATAGTCGGACGTTGAAATGATTGTAATGCCATTTCCGTTGCTAGTTTATTCGTTGCCTTTGAATCATTGTAAAATAGCCTGTTTTGTATGTTTCCAACAAATTGTAATCGATGTTCTACCCCAGAGAATGTGGTCAATGTTTTCACGATACCTTCATTCGTTGCACCACTTAATTTACTAGCTACTATTGCAGCTAAAATATTTGAAATATTGTGGGATCCAACTAATACAACATCTTCTATATCGATGATTTTTTCTTGTTTAAAATAAAGTGCATCGTCTTTCACGTATGCTCCACGCTCATCTATTTCATTAACTGAAAAAGGAATACAAATTGCTTTCATATTCTTTACATATGATACAATACGTGCATCATCTGCATTATAAATAAAATAATCATTTTCCGTCTGATTTTTAACCATATTAAACTTCGCACGTTCATAAGATAACACATCACCATGATAATCCAAATGCGCTTCAAATAAGTTTAACATTACAGCGATATGCGGCCTAAATGTATCGATTCCCATTAATTGAAACGATGATAATTCTAATAATAAAGTTTCATCCTCATCTAATGTTTCAGCCATTTCCGAAGCAACGAAACCAATATTACCGGCTAACTTTACTTTTTTATTGCTCGCTGTTAACATCGCATCAATTAACGTTGTCGTAGTCGTTTTTCCATTTGAACCTGTTACACCAATCATCGGATTCGGTGCAGCTAGTCGACCTGCTAGCTCTACTTCTGTAATAATTGGAATTTCTCGTTTTATTGCTTCTTTAATTAAAATATTTTCATACGGAATACCTGGATTTTTTACAATTAAATCAATATTGTCTAAAACAGATAATGGATGAGAACCGACAATTACTTCAGCCCCCTTCGCCCGTAGTTCTACAACGACCGACTCTGTTTCTTCTGTTTTAAAATCATTTACAATCGTATGGACGCCATTTTTTAACAATAGATTCGCAGTTGCTGTACCGCTTTTAGCTAACCCTAAGACGAGCACTCTTTCATATGGAAACGGGGTTAATGTTCGACTCATAAAACCACCTCAATAAAAATGGCAATACTTGCAAATACAATTCCTACTGCCCAGAACGTCGTGACGACTCTCCATTCAGACCAGCCAATCAACTCAAAATGGTGATGGATTGGGCTCATTTTAAAAATTCGTTTTCCGGTCGTTTTAAACGAAATAACTTGTAGAATAACAGATAATGTTTCTATAACGAATACACCACCGATAATGACTAAAATAATTTCTAACTTTGCTAAAATTGCAATCCCTGCAATAGCCCCGCCTAATGCAAGGGATCCTGTATCTCCCATAAAAACTTTTGCTGGATGTGCATTAAAAACTAAGAAACCTAATAATGCCCCAACGATTGTTAAAGCGAAAATAGTAATGAATTGTGTTTCTTCACCATGATAAGTTGTAATAATTGCAAAAGCACCAAAAGCAACAGAAGCCGTTCCTGCTAAAAGCCCGTCTAGTCCATCCGTTAAGTTTACTGCATTGGATGAACCTACTAACATAAATACAATTAAAATAGCATAGAAAAATCCTAATTCCCATTCAACATCCGTTCCAGGAATTGCAATTGTCGTCGGATAATCATTCATTCTTAAGGTAATATAAAAAACGACTGCAATAACAATTTGACCTAATAATTTTTGTTTGGATGTAAGACCTTGATTATTTTTACGAACAACGATAATAAAGTCATCTAAGAAACCAATAAGTCCATATCCAATAATAACAAATAATAACAACCAAAATTGGTAGTTTACTGTCTGCTCCGTAAATAAAAATGATACGAGTAAAAAGGTAATGACAACACTCGCAATAATCATTAGGCCACCCATTGTCGGTGTTCCTGACTTTTTCATATGCGATTGTGGTCCTTCCTCTCGAATGCTTTGGCCAAATTTTAACCTTCTTAAAAACGGTATAAAAATTGGGCTTAATAGGACGGTAATTAGAAAGCTTATTGCTATCGCCATTACCACTACATAAATACTCATACTTTCTTTTCCTCCTTATATAAAACCGTCCAACATTCTATTTTAATGCCTCAACGATTTCTTCAAACGCCATCCCACGCGATGCCTTAAATAAAATTGTCGTATCGCTTAATGTATATGTTTCTAATTTTTTTATTATCGCATCTTTTGCCTCAAAGTAATCAACATGGTTCACATTGTCTTTTTGTTGTAACACATCATATAAATATCGCATACTTTCTCCAAATAATAAAGTATGATCAATTTGCTCATCAATTACTTCTGCAATCGATCGATGTAATTCCTCTGTATATGGTCCTAACTCTAAAATATCACCTAATACAATGATTTTCCTTTTGTTATCTTTCAATTGCTTCATTACTTCAATCGCTGCTTTCATCGATGTCGGTGAAGCATTGTATGCATCATTGATTAACGTAACCCCATTTCTACCAATCAACCGTTCAAATCGCATATTACTATATTGTAATGCGCTAAAGCCAGCTTGAATCTGTTCATCATTCATGTGTAAATGTTTCGCTAACGCAAAAACAAAGCTAGCATTTTGTGCATGGTGTTTACCTACTAAAGGAATCGTAAAAGGAACATCGTTTACAGCAAACTTTGTTTCCTCTTCCGTAATAACAACATTTGTCACGATATACTCGTTTGTTTGTGTAAATCCACATGTCAGAACATATTCCTGTTCATGCTCGTTTTCCATGAGCACTTCATCACCGTCTATAATAAGCAAGCCTCCCTCTTTCAAACCTGCTTTTATTTCTAATTTAGCCTTTGCAATACCTTCTCTTGAACCGAGATGTTCAATATGAGATTCACCAATATTTGTAATAATTGCATAATCTGGTAAGCCGATCTTAGACAATGTTTCAATTTCCTTGAAATCACTCATCCCCATTTCAAGAATTAACATTTCTGTCTCTTGCTCCATTTGTAAAATCGTCAACGGTAGACCGATATGGTTATTAAAATTTCCTACTGTGCCATATGTACGATACTTTTGTTGTAACACTGTCTTTAATAAATCTTTTGTCGAAGTTTTTCCGTTAGACCCAGTCACACCAACAACGATTGGGTTTACTTTCTTCCGATACGCTGTCGCTAGTTTTTGTAACCCTTCAATTGTATCGTTTACGATAAAAAACACCATCGAATCGGTTAAATGAGTTGGCACAGGAATAGATTCGTCCCACAAAGTAGCAATTGCTCCATGTTCCACTGCATCTTCTATAAACGTATGGGCATCAAAATGCTCTCCTATTATTGGAACAAATAACCCTTTTTCAACTTTCATTCGGCTATCTGTATATACTTCATTTATTTCTGCTTCTCCGGAAAAATTCCCTTCAATACGAGGGAATAGACTTTTTAACTGTTCCAATGTAAACATACACATTAACCTCTCTGTTCAATTGCATTTTTAGCAATGACACGATCATCAAAATCATGTCGAATGCCATGAATTTCCTGATATGTTTCATGTCCTTTTCCAGCGATCAAAATAATATCATCTTTTTCCGCTAATTGTATAGCTCTTTCAATCGCTTCTTTACGATTCACTATTACTTCATAATTGCTTGCATGAAGCCCCTTCGTCATATCAGCTAAAATAGCATTAGGATCTTCCGTTCTCGGATTATCGGATGTTAAGATCGCTACATCACTATGTTGTACAGCAACTTGTGCCATTAATGGCCGTTTTGTTTTATCTCGGTCTCCCCCACAGCCGACAACAACATATACTTTTCGTTGCTTAAATGCATTAATAGTGTCTAAAACATTTCGTAACGAATCATCCGTGTGCGCATAATCTACAATCACTCCAAAATCTTGACCCGCAATGACTGGTTCAAAACGTCCATCCACTCCACGGATAGATTGTAATGCTTCTTTAATAACATCTAGTGGGATATGTTGTGATATTGCAACAGCTACTGCTCCTAAAATATTATACACATTAAACGCACCAATAAGACGACTTTCTACCGTTACATTCCCGATTGGTGTGGTTAATTCAAACGTTGTTTTCGTTAATTCATACGTAATATTCGTCGCCATAACATCTGCATCATTTTCAATTCCATATGTCATTAATGGTTGTGCGGTACTTTTGGCAATCGTTTTACTCGCCTCATCATCTGCATTTAAAATAGCAATTTTGGCATGATTTCCATACCCATTTCCAAGGCCTGTGAATAATAATGTCTTAGCCCGTAAATAATCATCCATATCTTTATGATAGTCTAAATGGTCTTGAGATAAATTTGTAAATAACGCGACATCAAAGTCCGCTCCATACACTCTTCCTAAATCAAGTGCATGAGAAGATACTTCCATAACTGCTGCAGCAACATTCGCTTTCTCCATTTGATGGAATGTTTTTTGTAAGGTCAATGCATCTGGTGTTGTATTTTTAATTGGAAAAGTTTGTTCCCCAATTTTCATTTGGATTGTACCAATTAATCCAATCTTTTTTTCATATGCTTCATATATTTTTTCGATAATATAAGTCGTTGTCGTTTTTCCATTCGTTCCCGTTATCCCAATTAATGGGAACTTTGTCGATGCAAAATCATAATATTTGGATGCCAATAATGCTAATGCTCGACTCGTATCTGGCACAAGGACAACGATTGCCCCAGTAATATGTAATGGTTGTTGGGCAATTATTACTTTTGCACCTTTTTCAACCGCTTCTTCTGCAAACTTATGACCATCAACGGTAAAACCTTTTATACAAACAAATATATTCCCTTCTTTTAATAAACGGTGGTCACTTTCCAGTCCTGTCACTTCTATTTTTTCGATAGATTGATCTACTTGATAAACTGGTAAAATAGATAATAATTCTTGTAATTTCACGTTCATCCCTACTTTATAAAAATTTACATGTATAACTTTATATTATAGCAGAATTTAGTTGTTTTCACGATCATAAGAACGAGAAAGATAAACTTTTAGTGTACTTCCACTTTCTACCTTTACTCCAGGATCTGGTGATTGATCAATAATGTACGTACCATTCCCGTGAAGATCAATTTTAAAATCTTCTTGTCTTTTTAATATATCTGATTTTTTCTCCCCGATTAGATTTGGCACCTCCACTTTCGGTACATCTGGCCATGTGTATTCTTTCGGTAATGCCCCTTTTCTTTTTTCGATATTACGTAAACTCAAACTTTCTTCTATAATATTTCCAACAATAGGTGCTGTAACTACTCCACCAAATTGTACCGTGTTTTTAGGATTATCAACGGCAACATAAACAACTACTTCCGGTTCATCAGCTGGTGCAAAACCAATAAAAGATAAAATATAATTATCTTTCATATATGCTCCATCTTTTCCAACCTTTTGTGCGGTTCCTGTTTTACCACCAACACGATATCCTTCTACATATGCTGGTCGACCCGTTCCATTAGCAACTACACTTTCTAATGCTTCCCGAACATGTTTGGATGTATCTTCAGAAAGAACACGACGTTTTTTTACGGGTTTGTGTGTGGCAATAACTTCTTTCGTTTCAGGATCGATCCATTGTTTGGCAAAATACGGTTCATATAAAACCCCACCATTAACCGCCGCAGATACTGCCATCACTTGTTGGATCGGCGTTACGGAAACACCTTGTCCAAAAGACGTTGTAGCAAGTTCTACTGGACCAACATTTTCTTCCTTAAATAAAATACCTGTCCCCTCGCCAGATAAATCGATCCCTGTTTTCTCCCCAAAACCAAATGCCCGAATATAGTCAAATAACTTTTCTTTTCCTAACAATTGTCCAATATGGACGAATCCAGGGTTACATGAATTTTCAACGACTTCTAACATCGATTGTTCTTTATGTCCTCCTGCTTTCCAACATCTAAGATTGGCTCCTGCTACCTTAATACTTCCTCGATCAAAAAAGGTATCTTTTTCCAAATCCATTTTCCCTTCCTCAAGAGCAGCTGCTAGAGTTATAATTTTAAACGTGGAACCAGGTTCATATGTACTCCATATTGGTAGGTTACGGTTATATACACTTTGAGGTACTTGTTGAAAATGACTCGGATGAAAATCTGGCCTAGAGGCCATTGATAGCACTTCCCCATTATTTGGATCTACGACAATCGCTATCATTTGGTCCGGATTGTATAAAAGTGATGCTTTATCTAATTCTTTTTCTACGATCTGTTGAATTTGCATATCAATTGTCGTCACAAGATGATGTCCGTTAATTGGTTTATTGTAAAAGTCATTTTTATATGCAATCCGATTTCCCTTCGCATCAGAAAAATAAGATAATGCACCATTTTTTCCTTGTAATTTGTCATCGTATTGTAATTCCAATCCAGTTAATCCGTCATTATCAATACCAACAAAACCAGTAATATGGGCTAGTTGTTTTCCGAATGGATAATGGCGTTTCGTATCTTTAGCAATGTATACTCCATCCATTCTTAATGCTTGAATCGCCGTCACTTGTTCTTCAGATAGTTTTCTTCCTTCAGGATGGACGATCACATTCATTGCTTGTTTTGTGACATATTCATACGCTTTTTCCTCGGACATATTTACAATCGATGCAATCTCTTTCGCCGCTTCCTCTTTGTTTTTTATTTGCGCTGGAATTAATAATAATGTTGGACTATATACATTTCGAACAATTTCTTTCCCGTTTCGGTCTAAAATAAGCCCTCGTTCCGCTGCATAAGGAATATCACGCAACCATGTTTGTAATGCTTTTTCTTTAATTTCATCGCTCATAAATAATTGAACATATAATAAGCGAGCAATCATAAATATAAATAATAATGTAAAACTACTCGCAATAAAAATGATGCGTTTTTTAGTTATGGACGTCGATATAAACTTCAATTACTGTCCCTCCTATCGATATAAAACTTACATCTACTATATGAAGGGGAATAATTGAATAGAAGTCTCTCCTAGAAAACATATAAAAACAAACACATTGGGCACTTGTTGTTTAGTGCAAAATAAAAGTTAAGAGTATTGCAACCAAAATGTTAGAAGGTTGCGGAAAAGAAAAAGGCTTGCCAGCCCCTTCAAAATACCCTACCGTTATTGGTGTCGAATCAATTAATGGTGGGAGGAAGAAAGGATGCTAGCAATGCCTGAAATTAATCATATCAAAAAGTTAAGGAATATTAAATCTCTGTCAATC